>NZ_JAELTK010000038.1:0-54950 GCF_016428765.1 Delftia sp. ASV31 | reverse complement strand
CGCCATGCTCCACACGGCCAGGGCGCGGTTGCGCTCGGGCCCGGCCGCATACAAGGTGTTGATCAGCGACAGCGTGGCCGGAAACAGCAGCGCCCCGGCCACGCCCTGCCCTGCGCGGCCCAGCACCAGCTGCCAGGGCTGCGAGGCAAAGCCGCCGATCAGGGAGGCCAGGCCGAACAGCGCCATGCCCGCCACATACATGCGCCGCTTGCCCAGCAGGTCCGCGCAGCGCCCGCCCAGCAGCAGGCAGCCGCCAAAGGCCACGCTGTAGGCACTGACCACCCATTGCAGATGGCGCGCGTCCATCTGCAACTGCTGACCCATGGCGTCGAGCGCAACGAAGACGATGGTGGCATCCAGCGCAATCAGCAGCTGGGACAGGGACAGCAGCGCCAGGGCGGCGCGCGGGTGGCGCAGGGCGCCGGGGGAATCGGTCATTGGCATGGCGCCGATCCTAATTAATGCACTTGTGAAGATAAACAGCAGATTTTCATTTTTCTTATGCAAAACTGCATTAATCGAATCTGGAGACATGCCATGGATCTCAACGCCGTGCACCTGCTCATCAAGGTGGCAGAAAGCCGCAGCTTCACCCAGGCAGCCACGCTGCTGGGCACCAGCCAGCCCCGCATCTCGCGCGCCGTGGCGCAGTTGGAGAAAGACCTGGGCACGCGGCTGCTGCATCGCAATACGCGCAGCGTCTCGCTCACGCCTGATGGCTGCGCGCTGGTAGACCGCTGCGCCCCGCTGATTGCCGGGCTGGAAGAGGCGCGCCAGCTGGTCAGCGACCGGCGCTGCGCGCCCAGCGGCGTGCTGCGCATGACGGCGCCGTCCATGCTGGGCCGCATCGTGCTGGTGCCGCTGCTGGGGCAGTTGCTGCGCGAGCATCCGCAGCTGCAGATCGACACCAGCTTCACCGACCGCATGGTGGACATGGTGGAGGAAGGCTTTGACGCGGCCGTGCGCATAGGCCCGCTGGCAGACAGCCGCATGATTGCCCGCGCCCTGCCGCCGCTGCGCTGGGTGACCGTGGCCTCGCCCGCCTATCTGGCGGCGCGCGGCACGCCGCAGACGCTGCAGGAGCTGGCGCAGCACAGCTGCATGGCCGTCTACAACCACTACCTGGGCCGGCGCGTGCCCTGGCAGTTCCTGGCCGGCAATGGCGAGATGCTGGACTGGCCAGCGCCGCAGACCGTGACCTTCGACAGCGGCGATCCGCTGGTGGAAGGCTCGCTGGGCGGCCTGGGCGTGGCCCAGGTCATGGAGTTCGCGGTGCGCGAGCACCTGCAGGCGGGCCGGCTGGTGCGGCTGCTGCCCCAGCACGAAGGCCGCGCCCGCGAACTGTCCCTGGTCTACCCGCGCACGCGCCAGGCCTCGCCGCGCATCAAGGCACTGGCCCAGCTGCTGCTGGCGCAGACACAGTGGTAGGCAGGCAGGCGGGCCGCAGACGGCGTGGCGCCATGCACACAGTGGGTTCGGATTCAGTTCCGCTTATGTGGGTGAAGGGGGATTAAACTCCTGCCTTTCCACGATGGCAGCGTTCTCGGACAATCACGCCTTTTCGTGGTGCATGCACCTTGATGGGGCCGCGACACAGCGGCTCTTTTGTTTTTCCTGTTTTGCATTCCTGCCCCCGCGCCGGCCAGCGGCCGCGCGGGATCTGATCCACCAATCGACACATCCATGGCAGCAGACAACTCCAAGAATGCCGCTCCCACCGCGCTCAGGCGCGAACTCAAGGCGCGGCATCTGTCCATGATCGCCATCGGCGGCTCCATCGGCACCGGCCTCTTCGTTGCCTCGGGCGCCACCATCTCGCAGGCTGGCCCTGGCGGCGCCCTGCTGGCCTACATGATCGTGGGCCTGATGGTCTACTTCCTCATGACCAGCCTCGGTGAAATGGCCGCCAACCTTCCCGTCTCGGGCTCGTTCGCCACCTACGGCGCGCGCTATGTGGACGAAGGCTTCGGCTTCGCGCTGGGCTGGAACTACTGGTACAACTGGGCCGTCACCATTGCCGTGGACCTGGTGGCCGCCCAGCTGGTCATGGCCTACTGGTTCCCCGACGGCAACGGCATGCTGTGGAGCGCCCTGTTCCTGGCCATCATGTTCGGCCTCAACGCCATCTCGGTCAAAGGCTTCGGCGAGGCCGAGTACTGGTTCGCCGCCATCAAGGTGACCACCGTCATCCTCTTCATCGGCGTGGGCGTGCTCATGATCCTGGGCATCGTGCGGGGTGGCGCGCCTGAAGGCGTCTGGGGCAACTTTGCCCTGTGGAGCCAAGGCGACGCGCCCTTTGCGGGCGGTTTCTCGGCGCTGATCGGCGTGGCCATGATCGTGGGCTTTTCCTTCCAGGGCACGGAGCTCATCGGCATTGCCGCCGGCGAATCCGAGAACCCCGCCAAGAACGTGCCCCGCGCCGTGCGCCAGGTGTTCTGGCGCATTTTGCTGTTCTACGTCTTCGCCATTCTGGTCATCAGCCTGCTGATCCCCTACACCGATCCGCACCTGCTCAAGAATGATCTGGGCGACATCAGCGTGAGCCCCTTCACCCTGGTCTTCGAGCGCGCGGGCCTGCTGTCGGCCGCAGCCGTGATGAACGCCGTGGTGCTGACCTCGGTGCTGTCGGCCGGCAATTCGGGCATGTACGCCTCCACGCGCATGCTCTACACGCTGGCATGCCAGCGCATGGCGCCGCGCATGTTCTCGTACGTCAACAAGCGCGGCGTGCCCACGATGGCCCTGCTGGCCACCACCGTGGTGGCGGCGCTGTGCTTTCTGACCAACATCTTCAGCCCGCAGCTGGTCTACATCTGGCTGCTGAATCTGTCGGGCATGACGGGCTTCATCGCCTGGCTGGGCATTGCCATCAGCCACTACCGCTTTCGCAAGGGCTTCGAGGCCCAGGGCCTGGACCTGAACCAGCTGCCCTACCGCGCATCCTGGTTCCCGTTCGGCCCCATCTTCGCCTTCGTGCTGTGCATGGTGATCACGCTGGGCCAGAACTACGAGGCCTTCATGGCCGACCGCATCGACTGGACCGGCGTGGTCGCCACCTACATCGGCCTGCCGCTGTTCCTGCTGATCTGGGGCGGCTACCGCCTGGTCAAGGGCACGCACATCGTGAAGTACAAGGACATGCAGCTGGGTTCCAACGTCGACTGACGCCCGGCCCAGTCCCCATGAAAAACAGCCCGCAGATGCGGGCTGTTGGCTTTCAGGCCTCTGCCGACCACACGGCCAGCTCGTAGCCGTCCGGATCGGTGAAGTGGAACCTGCGGCCACCCGGGAACGCGAACACCGCGCGGCTGATCACGGCCCCGGCCCCGGCTGCTTCCACGCGGCGCTGCGCTTCGGCCAGATCGTCGGCGTAGAGGATGACCAGCGGGCCGCCGGGCCGCACCTCCTCGCCGGTGGTGAAGCCGCCCGTCAGCCGGCCGTCGCTGAACTCGGTGTAGCTCGGCCCGTAGTCGGTGAAGGTCCAGCCGAAGGCCTCGCCGTAGAACGCCTTGCTGCGCGCAATATCGGCCACGTTGAACTCGATGTTGTCGATCTGGTGGTTGTTGCCCCTGATGCCCATGTGATGCTCCATTGAATGTCGGTAGGCCGCCATCATCGGCCACGCCGTGGCAGCGGTCTTGAACAAAACGGCCAGACGGGCCGCTCAATCCAGCAGTTGCTGCAGGGCAGCGCTGGGCGTGACGCCGCACAGCGCCCTCACCTCGCGCGACAGATGCGCCTGGTCCGCATAGCCGGCGTCCGCCGCCAGCGCCGCAAGACCTGCCTGCCGGTCAGACCGTGCCAGGGCCAGCAGGCGCTGAAAGCGCAGCACGCGCTCCAGCGTCTTGGGGCCGTAGCCAAACTGTGCGTGGCACAAGCGGCGCAGGCTGCGCTCGGGCATGTCCAGCTGCGCGCGCATGGCGGCCAGCACACCGGATTCATCCCGCCCGGCTGCAGCCGCCACATTGAACAGCTCCATGGCCTGCCGGTCCGGCGCCGGGGCGTCGCGGCCCATTTGCACCAGTCCATGGATGAACACGGCCTGCCCTGCGCCCGGCTGCGCATCGTTGATGCGATGCACCCACTCCCGCGCGCGCGGCCCCAGCAGATCGCCCAGTTCCACCGCCTGCCCCACGATCTCGTCCATGGGCAAGCCCAGCCAGGCGCTGGCCGCACCGGGGCCGAAGCGCGCCCCCCATACCTCGGACCCCGGCACCAGCGTGGGCCGCGCAGCCACCCTGTCAGGCCCCACGGCCAGCAGTTGCCCGCCTTTGCAGACGATGTCCACGCAGCCATCGGGCACCACGAGAAAGCCACCGGCATAGTCCGGGGCCACGGTGCTGCTCCACAGGCACTGGAAGTGCGGCTGCAGGGCAGGCGGCGGGGAGTGTTCGCGGTAGGGGGCGGGCAGCGGCGCCTGGCCAGAGGGCATGGACTTCAGACCCCCAGCGGCAGGTCGGCCTTCTTCAGCGTGCGCAGCACAAAGCTGGACTGGCTGTGGCGTATGCCCTTGATCTTGTAGAGCTTCTCGCGCAGCAGGCGCTCGTAGTCGCGCGTGTCCTTGACGACGACGCGCAGCAGGTAGTCATACTCGCCCGAGACCAGATGCGCCTCCACCACCTCGGGAATGGTCGCCAGCATCTCGCCGAATTTCTCCAGCGTGTTGTCCGAATGGCTGTCCAGCGTGACCTGCACCAGCACCGTATCGCCCAGGCCCAGCGCCAGCGGGTTCAGGCGCACGGTATAGCCCTCGATCACCCCCGCCTCTTCCAGCTTCTTGATGCGTGCCCAGCAGGGCGAAGCGCTCAGGCCCACGGCGGCGCCGATTTCCTGCAGGCTGGCGCGCGCGTTGGCCTGCAGGGCGGAAAGAATCTTTCTGTCGAGGATGTCCATGGCCGGCAATCTACTGCAAAACAGGCAGGCGCAGAATAATTTTCTGTAGCAACGCCTGTTTTGAAGAAATAAAGCAGCATTTTCTGAGACCAGACGCGCACACTTGTCTGCATGGGAGCACGCTTACCGGCGCAGCAAAACCATTCACCCAGCCCCGCCGACTACCGCCAGCGCCCGGATGCGTGATCCAGACCAGGAGCCCGTTACAGGCCGCCCCGCTTATCCGCAGCGGGGCGGCCTGTTGCATTGGGGCACCTGGCAGACGACAGACAGCGCTTTCCCGCAATGGCCGCCGGTGCACAATGGCCCCCCCCCCGCAAGCCTTCACGGCGGACATATATGGGCGCTCGCCACATCAACCAATCGGACCCTTGATCCACACCCAAGACAATCCCACCGAAGGCCGCCGGAGGCACTGGCCAACGGGTGCTGCAGCGCAATGGCTGATGCAGGTCCTGGTGCAAGCCCTGGCAGCCGCAGCGCTTCTGGCACTGCTCACCCGCTTGCTGCCCAACCCCCAGGCAGCCCAGGGCATTGCGGTCTTTCCCGGCAGGAGCATGGCGCCGGCCGCCATGCTGCTGTACGCGTACATGGGCTCGGCCCTGGCCATCACGCTGATGAGCCTGATCCTGTGGTGCTGGCTCAGGGAAAGGCTCTACATTCTTTGCGCCGCGCTCCTGGCAGCCGGCTTTGCCTACGCCGCCTTCCGGTACCGGCCCCAAGGACTGTGGCTGCCCGGCGCCGACCAGCCCCAGCATGCGCTGTCCATCGCCTACTGCAGCTTCTGTGTGGTGGCGACGGTGTTTTTCAGCCAATTGTTCGAGTTCCGCCGCCATTGGATCTGGGCTGCGCACCTCTTCAGCGTGGTAGCCTGGCTGAATGCCATCGCACTGGGCATGACACTGTTGGGTGGCTATCCGCAGATCTCGCGTGCCGTGGTGCTCACGGCCCTGGTGTCCACATCGTTCGGTGCGGTCTTCGTGCTGTACCTGCTGGTGGTCCGAAGGCAGTGGCAATACCTGCCGGGCGCGCTGGCGTTTGCGGTGCCTTCCGCCCTGGGCATCCTGAACCTGCTGAGAACCCAGGGCCTGCTGCCGGATGTTGCGCTGCCATCGGCCCAGATGCTGTGGTTTGCCGGGCGTGTTTCCGAGGCCATCCTGCTGGGAATGGCGGTGACCAACCGCACGCGTGTGGCGGAGCGCGCCCTGCGCAGTGAGCGGATGCAGGCCCTGTCACGCGCCCAGGCTGCCGAACGCGAGCTGGAGTCCAAGGTCCTGCAGCGCACCGCACAACTGCAAACGGCCCAGCAGGCCCTGCAGACCGCCTTGCACAGCGAGCGGGAGATGCGGCTGGAACAGCGCCAGTTCTTCAACATGATCAACCACGAGTTCCGCACCCCGCTCACCATCGTGGACGGCGCCGCGACCGAGCTGCAGACGTTCCCGACGACGGACGCGGACTCCCTCATCGAGCAGGCGTCGCAGATACGCAGGGCTTCGCGCCGGCTGATGACCCTGGTGGACACCTGCCTGATCAGCGACCGGCTGGACGCGGGCGCGTTCCGGCTGCAACTGGAGCAGACGCCATTGGATGAACTCCTGGAGGAGTCTGCAGAGCTCGTCGGCTGGTCCCGGCGGCATCGCCTGAAACTGGATCTGGAACACGGCCCGCAGCAATGGCAATGCGACCCTGTCCTGGTGCGCATCGCCATCTCCAACCTTGTCGGCAACGCCATCAAATATGCCAAGGCGGGCGACATCACCCTGGCCGCCCGCTGCGATGCGTCCGGTGACCTGCTGATTTCCGTCAGCGACCAGGGACCGGGCCTTGCGCCCGAAGCGGCAGGACAGGTTTTCGAGCCCTATGAACGCGCAAGCGCCACCCGGCACGTCAACGGGCATGGCCTGGGCCTGTCCGTGGTGAGGCGCATCGCCAGGCTGCACGCAGGCGACGCGTTCTTCCAGCCGGCTGCCGGAGGCGGGGCCTGCTTTGTCATCCGACTGGGCCGGTTCCTGCCCGGCACGGCAGATGTCCGCCAGGAACGTCCACCAGCGGCAAGGCCGGCCGCCGTGCCGCCGGGCATGCCCGCCTGACGCGGGCAAGGCCGGGGCCTTTGCCCCTGAAGCAGGGCGTGCTCGCGGCGCTCATGGGGCCGCCGCTGCACGGGCCGTCCCGCCCTGCACCACCAGCAGCACGCCACCCAGGATCAAGGCCACCCCTGCCAGCCGCGACCAATTGACCGGCCTGGCGCCCAGGCCCATCAGGCCGAAATGGTCCACCAGCACCGAAACCACGATCTGCCCCGCCACCACGCAGACCAGAAAACCGCCCGCGCCCAGCTTGGGTGTCACGGCCGCCGCACTGGCCACATAGATGGCACCCAGCACGCCACCTATCCATAGCCACCACGGCCCCGCGACTGCCTGCGCCACCGCGGGGGTGGGCGCGCGCATGGCCCAGAGCGCGGGCACGACGACCATCACGCTCACGGCCAGCGAAGTCAGCGCGCCCCACAGCGGATGGCCCAGCACCCGCCCGACCATGGCGTTGCTCGCCGCCTGGAACGGCAGGATGGCGCCAGCCAGCAGTGCCATGCCCACGGGGGCCATGGCCAAAATCGTGTTCCGTCCTGTCATGCAAAGCATCCTTTTCCTGTTCGTGAATCCATGCCTGAATGCTCTCGCATCCGCTGGATGAATGGAAATCGTTTGTGTGCACGTTCTATATTCATGGCATGGATGAACTGCGCCGGATCGACCTCAACCTGCTGCTGGCCCTGCACGCCCTGCTGGCCGAAAAACATGTGACGCGTGCGGCCCTGCGTCTGCACAAGAGCCAGCCGGCCATGAGCCATTCGCTGGCGCAGCTGCGCGAGCATCTGGGCGACCCGTTGCTGGTGCGGCGCGGTGGCCGCATGGCGCTGACGGCACGCGCGCAAGGCCTGGTGCAACCGCTGGCGGATGCGCTGGGCAGCCTCAACGGCTTGCTGGCACAGGCGGAGTTCGACCCGGCCCACGCACGCGGACGGCTGCGGCTGGCGCTGTCGGACTACGCATCGCGCATCGTGCTGCCGCCGCTGATGCGGCATCTGCGCCAGCACGCACCCGGGCTGGACCTGGCCATCAGCCAGTCCACGCGCGAGGTGATGCTGGCCCAGCTGGCCGATGGCGAACTGGACCTGGCCCTGGGGCCCTTCCCCGACGCACCCGACCTGCCCGAAGGCATCGAGGTGCAGGATCTGTTCCAGGAACAGTTCGTGAGCGTGGCCGACCAGGCCGTGCTGCCGGCACGCGGAGGGCTGTCACTGCAGGACTGGCTGCAGCGCCCGCACGTCATGCTGGCCATGCGGCCCGACGCCAGCGAGGAAATCGAACGGGCGCTGGCCGCCCAAGGCCTGAGCCGCCGCGTGGTGCTGGCCCTGCCCCACTGGAGCGCGGCGCTGGAGGTGCTGGCAGGCACCGACCTCGTGCTGACCGTGGGCAGCCGCGCCATCGGTGACCTGCGCCGCCACAAAACGCTGCGCCGTTTCGCTCCGCCGCTGGAGCTGCCCCGGTTTGCCTACCAGCAGGCCTGGCATGTGCGCAAGCAGGGGGATGCCATGCACCGGTGGCTGCGGCAGGCGGTGGCCAGGAGTTGTCGTACCGTACAGTAGTCGCTGATGTCTGAGCCGGCTTCTACCGGCACCGAACCAGCCATGAAAAATGCCAGCCTGCATGGGAACAGGCTGGCATTAGGGCGAAAGCTTGAAGGCAGCCCCGTGGCCTCGAACAGCCGCGGCCGGCTTAACGCAGCTTTTCGTTCTTGCGAATTTCACTGCTCAATTGCTGAGCTACTTGCGTGGCTGCACGCTTGGCTGCCAGGCCGAAGTCATCCAGAAACTCGCTGAACTCCGCTTCGCCCCGCGCAGAAGCCTTCACTCTTCCAATTTCGTTGCCGTTGGCATCAGTGACCACACACGCGATCTCTGTAACGAAGTAGGTCGGGGGCCACGTAAGCACCGATGACGATCCCGAATCGGTTTTGATCTCGGGGATGAAAATCAAGGCCGCACGGGCCGCCTCTACGGCCTGCGTATCGCTTGGCGCTGCAATCAGCGTCACATCCTGGTAAACAGAGCGCAATGCATCCCGAATTGTTTTTTCGAGGTCGCGATAAGGGAAGTATCTGACACTGTCCCCCCCTCCCGCAGGTGAAACAAAGGCGGTATTTCGCTGAGTCTCGCTGATGGCGTAGGCAACCTTCTTCTGGATCAACTCCGACTCGATACGCTCAGGTCGTGTATCGCCACCGATGTTGATGGGATGGGCACATCCCACCAACGTTGCCAAAGTGACGGATGCCAGAACCGCTCGAATGATTGCGGAAAAAAAGCGCATGATTTTATCCTCGGCGACTCACTGTGAAGCCGTCAGGGAGCCAACGCGGCAAGGAATTGAGGATCGGCGTACACCTTGCGCAGCAATTCCCGAACAAGCTGAGGATAGGCAGCCTGTCCTGCAGGAATGGCTACAGCGCCCATGAAGCTGGACTCGAAGCTGGTCTCTGCCTTGTAGGTCTTCTTGAGCCGCTGCTCTCCGCTGCGCAAGACCCGAAGCTCAATCTCCATCACACCCGAGCCCGTGCTGAAACCGCGAATATCGATATCGTTGGCAAGAATCTTCGCGTCAATCTGGGTGTGCGACTGGGGATCGTAGGCGGAGATCTCCTTCAGGTCCTGAACCAGCGCCTCTTCCAGATACTTGGAAAAGGTGCCGCTCGCCGAATTAAGAGGCGTTCCACGCAAGGAGAGGTTGTTGACCGGAGCAGCAGGATCTGTCGGCTCCACCTTCAGAACATTGGCGGATCCCGGCTTGGCCGCCTTCAATTGCTCCAGCGCTGCGTAGTCCGCCCCGTAAGGCGGAGCTTTCAGTTGGGCACATCCCGTAGCCAGAACCGTCACCGCGCAGATTGCCAAGGCGCGAACGTAAGACGCGATCATTTCTCTCTCTCCCCGAAGATTATTTGAAGGAAGCAAATGTAATGCAAAGTAACCGCTTCAATTCAAAATTTCCTAAGGAAAGGCTGCTTTCGGATGGGTCCTATGAAAGGGTAAGGCCGGACCGCGCATCGTCATGCAGTCAGCATGCTGGATCGAAGCCTTCTCAGTCCACCACCCGCAGCAACTGCTTCTGTATCTTCCCGCTGGCCGTCTTGGGCAGGGCCTGGCGGAAGTGGTAGCGGCGCGGGCGCTTGTAGGCGGCCAGGCGGTCGCCGTGGACCAGGAAGGCGTCCAGCGCCTCGGCCGTGGGCGTGGCGCCAGGCTTGGCGACCACGTGGGCGGCGACGATCTGGCCCCAGCGCTCGTCGGCCTCGCCGATGACGGCGACCTCGAGCACATCGGCATGCTCGACCAGCGCGTCTTCCACTTCGCGGGGATAGACGTTCTCGGCACCCGAATTAATCATGTAGTCGATGCGGTCACGGATCCAGAGGTAGCCGTCGTCGTCGATGTGGCCCAGGTCGCCCGTGTGGTACCAGCCGTGCGCCAGCGCGCGGGTGTTGGCGTCGGGGCGGTTGAGGTAGCCGGCCATCATGCAGGGGCCGCGCACCAGGATCTCGCCCACCTCGCCGGGCAGGCAGGCCTCGGCCGGATCGGTGGGGGCGTTGTCTTCGCGCAGGCGCGCCACGATGAGGTCATGGCCCATGGAGGGCAGCCCCGCCGAGCCCGCGTGCGAGAGTTGCTCGCGCGGCAGGAGGATGGACATGCAGGGCCCCATCTCGGTGGTGCCGTAGACCTGGACCAGGTCGCTGCCGACCTTGCGTGTCCATTCGCGGATCAGGTGCGGCGCCATGGAGGCGCCGCCGTACTCCACCAGCCGCAGCGCGGGCGCCTGCTCAGGCGAGGCAATGGGGTCGGCCAGCAGCATGGTGACCATGGTGGGCGCCGCGAAGAAGAAGCTCACGCGCTCTTCGCGGATCAGGCGCCAGGCCTCGGTCACGTCGAAGCGGCGCAGCAGCACCTGGGTGGCACCGGCCTGCAGGCGCGGCAAAAAGCTGGTGTGCAGCTCGGCCGTGTGGTTGAGCGGCGCCATGGCCAGGCCCACGTCGTCGCGCGTGAACTGCATGGTCTGGTGCATGAGGGCGTTGTGCGCCAGCTTGCTGCGGTGCGTATGCAGCACGCCCTTGGGCCGGCCCGTGGTGCCGCTGGTGTACATGAGGATGCAGGGATCGCTCTCGCGCACATGGGCCTGGGGCGGCGCGCTGCTGCGGCCCCTGGCCAGGGCGGACAGGCGCTGCGTGGCCCAGACCGGCAGCGGGTCGGCCGGGGCATCGTCGGCAAAGATCCAGTGCTCGATGCCTGCGCCAGTGCCGCCGCCTTCGGCCTTGAGCAGGGCCTGGGCGCGTGCGGCCACCTCGCCGCCCTCGTGCTCGAACACCAGGGCGCGCGCTGCGCCGTCCTTGAGGATGAAGGCCAGCTCCTGCGCCGCCAGCCGGTAGTTGATGGGGTTGAAGATGGCGCCCAGGCGCGCGGCCGCCAGCATGGTGAAGACAAAGGCCGGCGTGTTGTAGAGAAAGGCCGCGACCACGTCGCCATGGCCTATGCCCAGCTCGGCCAGGCCGTGGGCGTGGCGGTTGACTTCGGCATCGAGCTGGGCGTAGGTCCAGGCGCGGCGCTCGCCGCCCTCCCACGCGACCAGGGCTTCCTTGTTCGGCAGGTAACGTGCCGGCCAAGCCAATGTGTCTCCCAGCGTCTGCTGCATGTGCGCTTCTTCCTTCTCGCTCACGAGATTTCATATATCGATGCATCTCAATGTAGGAGATTTTTTAGACAGTTATGCAATTTGCAAATGCATCCATGCAGGCAAGCGCATGGAGCTGCGGCCGGCCCGCGGAAATCCCGAAGCCGCGCGGACGCTGGCCGCAGCTAGAATGCGCCGGTCAGGAGAGAGTGCCCGCCCGGCCGCAATGGTCACAGGCAGCGGCACCGCCGAAGGCGCAGGGTTCGCCCCGAACGCTCAGGCAAAAGGACTGGCACCGCCTGCCGCCACGGCCGCAGGCGTTCCTAGCTGGAGAGAGATGCAGGGCACGGCGGTGTGCCCCATCCACCGAAGGAGCAAGCCCCACGCATGGAAGGTGCGGGTGAATCTCTCAGGTAAAGCGGACAGCAGGGCAGGACATCCCGGGATTCCGGGATGGCGTTGTGCCTTGCCCCTTGCCGAAAAGAGAGTCCCTCCTTGACCGCCGCCTCCACCACCGATCTGCTCAAGACCCCGCTGTTCGACCTGCACCAGGAACTGGGCGCGCGCATGGTGCCGTTTGCCGGCTACTCCATGCCCGTGCAATACCCGCAGGGGCTGATGGCCGAGCATCTGCACACGCGCGAGGCGGCAGGCCTGTTCGATGTCTCGCACATGGGCCAGATCAGCCTGCGCGGCCCGGATGCCGGCGCGGCGCTGGAATCGCTGCTGCCCATGGACGTGCTGGGCCTGGGCGAACACCGCCAGCGCTACGGCCTGCTGCTCAACGACGCGGGCGGCATTCTGGACGACCTGATGTTCGTGCGCCGCGAGGACGACCTGTTCCTGATCGTCAACGGCGCCTGCAAGCACGAAGACCTGGCGCACATCCAGGCCCGCATCGGTCAGCGCTGTGAAATCGAGCCCCAGTTCGACCGGGGCCTGCTGGCACTGCAGGGCCCGCAGGCAGCAGCCGCCATGGAGCGCCTGCTGCCCGACACGGCCGGGCTGGTGTTCATGACGGGCGGCTACTTCGACTGGGAAGGCGCCGAGCTGTACATCACGCGCAGCGGCTATACCGGCGAGGACGGCTTCGAGATCTCCCTGCCCGCCAGCCACGCCGAGGCCTTTGCCCGTGCCCTGCTGGCCCAGCCCGAAGTCAGGCCCGTGGGCCTGGGCGCGCGCAATTCGCTGCGCCTGGAAGGCGGCCTGTGCCTGTACGGCAACGATCTGGACACGACCACCACCCCGGCCGAGGCCGCCCTGAACTGGGCCGTGCAGAAGGTCCGCCGCATTGGTGGCGAACGCGAAGGCGGCTTTCCCGGCGCGGCCACCGTGCTGGCCCAGCTGCAGTCGCCCGAGCTGCTCACGCGCAAGCGCGTGGGCCTGGTGGCCCTGGAGCGCGTACCCGTGCGCGAAGGCACGGAACTGCTGGATGCCAGCGGCCGCAAGGTCGGCCAGGTCACCAGCGGCCTGCTGTCGCCCACGCTGAACCAGCCCGTGGCACTGGCCTATGTGGAGCCGGGCAGCGCCGCCATCGGCACCACGCTGCAGGCCATGGTGCGCGGCAAGGCCGTGCCCATGCAGGTGCAGGCCACGCCCTTCGTGGCGCCCCGCTATCACCGCGGTTGAGGACAGCCTGCGCGCTTGGCGTGGATCGAGTTCGGCGGATTCGTTTTTCCTGCCATCGCATGCCGCTACAGTGCGCACTGACCTTTCTCAAACCGCCTTTCACAGGTTTCTTTTTCAGTTTCTATCGGAGCAAGCCATGAGCATCCAGTATTCCAAGGACCACGAATGGATCAACGCCGCCAACCCTGACGCGGCCATCGTCGGCATCACCCTCCACGCGCAGGATGCGCTGGGCGACGTGGTGTTCGTCGACCTGCCCGCCGTGGGCACCAGCTTCAACCAGGGCGATGTGGCCGGCGTGGTCGAGTCCGTCAAGGCCGCCGCCGATGTCTACATGCCCGTCAGCGGCGAGATCGTCGAAGTCAACGAAGCCCTGCGCGACGACCCCTCCCTGGCCAACAGCGACCCGCTGGGCGAAGGCTGGTTCTTCAAGGTCAAGCTCAGCGACGCAGGCCAGCTGGCCGCGCTGCTCGACGAAGCCGCCTACACGGCCTTCGCACAGAGCAACTGACGCCACTTTCCGGCCAGGACGGGCGCCAGGGCCCGCCCTGGCGCTTTTCAGCTTTTGAGACAGGTCCCTCCATGCTGATGTCCTCCACCCAGCCCCTTGCCGCCCTCGAGAACGCCACCGAATTCGTGGCCCGCCATATCGGCATCGCGCCCGAAGACGAGGCCCACATGCTCAGCGCCATTGGCGCGGCATCGCGCGATGCGCTGATCGACGCCATCGTCCCGCCCGCCATCCGGCGCCACCAGCCCATGGCGCTGCCGCCAGCGGCCACCGAGGCCCAGGCGCTGGCCGAGCTCAAGGCGCTGGCAGGCCGCAACCAGCTGCTCAAAAGCTTCATCGGCCAGGGCTACTACGGCACGCACACGCCCGGCGTTATCCTGCGCAACATTCTGGAGAACCCCGCCTGGTACACGGCCTACACGCCCTACCAGGCCGAGATCTCGCAAGGCCGCATGGAGGCCCTGGTCAACTTCCAGACCATGGTCTGCGACCTGACGGCCATGCCGATTGCCAACGCCTCCATGCTGGACGAGGCCACGGCGGCCGCCGAGGCCATGACGCTGGCCAAGCGCTCCGTCAAAAGCAAGAGCAACCGCTTCGTGGTGGCCGGCGATGCCCACCCCCAGACCATCGAGGTCATCCAGACGCGCGCCGCGCCGCTGGGCATCGAGGTGCTGCTGGCCAACTCGCTGGACGAATGGAACCAGCTGATGGACGGCGACTACTTCGCCGTGCTGGCCCAGTACCCCGCCACCAGCGGCCGCATCGACGATCTGCGCGCCGACGTGGACAAGGCCCATGGCAAGCAGGCCGCCTTCATCGTGGCCACCGACCTGCTGGCGCTGACCCTGATCACGCCGCCCGGCGAATGGGGTGCCGACATCGTGGTGGGCACCACCCAGCGCTTTGGAATGCCCATGGGCGCAGGCGGCCCGCACGCCGCCTTCATGGCCTGCCGCGACGAGTTCAAGCGCTCCCTGCCCGGCCGCCTGGTCGGCGTGAGCGTGGACGTGCATGGCAAGCCCGCCTACCGCCTGGCACTGCAGACGCGCGAGCAGCACATCCGCCGCGAAAAGGCCACCTCCAACATCTGCACGGCCCAGGTGCTGCCCGCCGTGGTGGCCAGCATGTACGCCGTCTACCACGGCCCCGAGGGCCTGGAGCGCATCGCCCGCCGCGTGGCCTCGTACACGGCCATCCTGGCGCGCGGCCTGGCCGAGCTGGGCGCGCCGCTGCGCGAGGTGCCCAGCTTCGACACGCTGAGCCTGCACACGGGTGAGGCCACGCAGGCCATCGTGGAGCGTGCCGTGTCCCTGGGCGCCAACCTGCGCGTGTATTTCAAGGAATACCTGTGCATCTCGCTGGACGAGACCACCACGCGCGCCGATGTCGAGCTGCTGTGGAAGATCTTCGCCCGGGACGGCCAGGCCCTGCCCAGCTTCGCCGCCTTCGAAAAGGGCGTGGAGCCGCTGATCCCTGACAGCCTGCGCCGCAGCAGCGACTTCCTCACGCATCCGGTGTTCAACACCCACCGCTCCGAGACCGCCATGCTGCGCTACATCCGCCAGCTGTCGGACAAGGACCTGGCGCTGGACCGCAGCATGATCCCGCTGGGCTCCTGCACCATGAAGCTCAACGCCACCAGCGAGATGATTCCCATCACCTGGCCCGAGTTCGCCCAGGTGCACCCCTTTGCCCCGGCCGACCAGCAGCAAGGCTATGCGGAACTGGACAAGCAGCTGCGCGACTGGCTGTGCCAGGCCACGGGCTACGCCGGCATCAGCCTGCAGCCCAATGCCGGCAGCCAGGGCGAGTACGCGGGCCTGCTGGCCATCAAGGGCTGGCATGCGAGCCGGGGCCAGTCGCACCGCAACGTCTGCCTGATTCCCAGCAGCGCCCATGGCACCAACCCCGCCAGCGCGCAGATGGTGGGCATGCAGGTGGTGGTCACCGCCTGCGATGCCAACGGCAACGTCGACATGGCGGACCTGGCGGCCAAGTGCGAGCAGCACAGTGCCAACCTGGCCTGCATCATGATCACCTACCCCAGCACGCACGGCGTGTTCGAGACCCAGGTCAAGGAGCTGTGCAAGCTGGTGCATGACCACGGCGGGCGCGTCTACGTGGACGGCGCCAACATGAACGCCCTGGTGGGCCTGGCCGCGCCGGGCAGCTTCGGCGGCGATGTCAGCCACCTGAACCTGCACAAGACCTTCTGCATTCCGCACGGCGGCGGCGGCCCGGGCGTGGGCCCGGTCTGCGTGGTCGAGGACCTCGTACCCTTCCTGCCCGGCCATGCCACGGCGGGCCTTGCGGGCGGCACGGGTGCCATCAGCGCCGCGCCGCTGGGCAATGCGGCCGTGCTGCCCATCAGCTGGATGTACATCCGCATGATGGGTGCCCAGGGCCTGACCCTGGCCACCGAGACCGCCATCCTCAGCGCCAACTACATCAGCGCCCGGCTGCGCGACCACTACCCCACGCTGTACGCGGGCGAGCACGGCCATGTGGCGCACGAGTGCATCCTGGACCTGCGCCAGTTCAAGGAAAGCACGGGCGTCATGGCCGAGGACGTGGCCAAGCGCCTGATCGACTACGGCTTCCATGCGCCCACGCTGTCCTTCCCCGTGCCCAACACGCTGATGGTGGAGCCCACCGAAAGCGAAAGCCTGTACGAGCTGGACCGCTTCGTGGACGCGATGATCGCCATCCGCGAGGAAATCCGCGCCATCGAACAGGGCCGCCTGCCCCAGGACGACAACCCGCTCAAGAACGCGCCGCACACGGCCGAGACGCTGCTGGCCTCGGAATGGGCCCACCCCTACAGCCGCGAGGCCGCCGCCTACCCGGTGGCCGCCCTGCGCCAGTCCAAGTACTGGTGCCCGGTGGGCCGCGTGGACAACGTCTACGGCGACCGCAACCTGTACTGCAGCTGCATCCCCGTGGACGCTTACCTGAGCTGAAGCACCTGCCACCGAAAGGGGCGCTTGTGGCGCCCCGCCTGGCGCGCGTACACTGCGGCCCTGCCCGCGCCGGGCTTCGGTAATCTGCCGGACGCCGGGCGCGGGCCACCAGGATTTGTGCGGCATGTGCCGCTTTCCCCAGCGCCAGCCCGCGATGAGCAGCCCAGACCATTCCGATCCGCCTCGCGACGACGAGCATCTGCCCCTGCATGCGCTGCTGGCGCCCGGCGCCGACCTGCCCCCCGTCGAACGCTTCCCCCCCTTCCAGCCCGAAGACGACCCGCTGCAGGCCCTGGTGGCCGAGCTGCGCAACTACCAGCGCGAACTGGAAATCCAGAACCGCGTGCTGGACTACAGCCAGGCCGTGGCCGAAAGCGCCTCCGAGCGCTTCGAGGCCCTGTTCGCCAGCATTCCCCTGCCCCTGCTGGTTGTGGACGAGCACGACATGGTGGTGCAGGCCAACGCCATGGCGCACAGCGCCTTCCAGCCCTCCGAGCATGACCGGCTGCTGGTGAACTTCGCGCCCTTCGTGCACCCGGACGACGCCGAGCGCGTGCGCGAGACCTTCTCCGCCGCACGCGAGCTGGGCCGCACCGAGGCCCACGAGGTCTGCTTCGAGATCACCGAGCAGCACCAGCTGCGCGCCGACCTGCACGTGGCCTGCATCGCCATCCCCCAGCAAAGCGGCCCGCCCATTGCCCAGTACCTGTGCGCCGTGGTGGACCAGGGCCCTCTGCTGGCCGAGCGCCTGGCGCTGCAGCAGCGCAACCACCAGCTGTTCCTGAGCGAGCGGCGGCTGGAATCGGTCATCAACTCGGCGCTGGACGCCATCATCTGCCTGGACTCTGACCAGCGCATCACCGTCTTCAATCCCACGGCCGCCGCCCTGTTCCTGTGCCCGCCGCACGACGCGCTGGGCAGTCCGCTGGAGCGTTTCCTGCCCGATGCGGCACAGGCCCTGTCCTTTGCACCTCTGACCACGCAGGCCGTGCTGGGCGAGATGACGGCGCGCACGGCCAGCGGCCGCGAGATTCCGGTCGAGGTCAGTGTCTCCTTCGAGCACCACAGCGGCGGCGAGACCACCACCGTGTTCGCGCGCGACCTCACCAGCCGCAAGAAGGCCGAGGCCCAGCGCAACGAACTGGAAGACCAGCTGCGCGAATCGCACAAGATGCAGGCCCTGGGCACCATGGCCGGCGGCATTGCGCACGACTTCAACAACATCGTGGGCGCCATCCTGGGCAACGTGGAACTGGCCAAGGCCGACTGCGGCGGCAATGCCGCAGCCATCGAAAGCCTGCAGGAGATCGAAAAGGCCGGCCGCCGCGCGCGCGACCTGGTGCGCCAGATCCTGACCTTCAGCCGCAACGAGCCGCCCCAGCGCAAGCCCGTGCAGGCGCGCGAAGTCATGGGCGACACGGCGCGGCTGCTGCGCGTGACCCTGCCGCCCGCCGTGGAGCTGCAGGTGCACGTGCCGCCGCAGCTGCCCCCCATGCTGGCCGACGCCATGCAGGTGGAGCAGGCCCTGTTCAACCTGTGCACCAACGCCATGCACGCCCTGGGTGAGCGGCGCGGCCTGATCCAGATGGACGCCGACCTGGTGCGCCCCGACCAGCGCCTGTGCGAGCGCCTGGGCCTGCCACCCGTCAGCTACGTGGCGCTGTCGGTGCAGGACAACGGCCCCGGCATGGATGCGCGCACGCTGCAGCGCAT
This sequence comes from Delftia sp. ASV31, assembly GCF_016428765.1. Taxonomy (NCBI): domain Bacteria; kingdom Pseudomonadati; phylum Pseudomonadota; class Betaproteobacteria; order Burkholderiales; family Comamonadaceae; genus Delftia; species Delftia sp. ASV31. Next base: position 36,522 of record NZ_JAELTK010000038.1, on the reverse strand, counting down.
CTTCGAGCCCTTCTTCACCACCAAGCCCGTGGGCCAGGGAACGGGCCTGGGCCTGCCCGTGGTGCACGGCGTCATGCGCAACCACGGCGGCGCCGTGGACGTGTACAGCATCCCAGGACAAGGCAGCCGCTTCACGCTGTACTTTCCCCCGGCCGACGCCCTGGCGCCCGCCGAGTACGCGCCTGCCCAGGCGTCCGTGGCCGAAACGCCGCCCAGCCTGCCGGAGCCGCTGGCAGCCGCAGAAACCCCGACCGGCCCGCAGTTCGCCCTGCTGCCCGACCCGCAGGCCGCACAGCAGCATGTGATGTACGTGGACGACGACCAGGCCCTGGTCTTCCTCGTGCAGCGCCTGCTGCGCCGTCGCGGCTACCAGGTCAGCGGCTTCACCGATCCTCACGAGGCCACCGAGGCGCTGCGCGCTGCCCCCCAGGACTACGACCTGCTGGTCACCGACTACAACATGCCCGGCTACAGCGGCATCGACCTGGTGTATGAGGCGCTGTCCATCCAGCCCCTGCTGCCCATCGCCCTGGCCTCGGGCTACATCACCGCCGAGATCGAGCAGGCCGCCATGGCCGCTGGCGCCCGGGCCCTGGTGCACAAGCCCAATGACGTGGAGGAGCTGTGCGCCACCGTGCACAGGCTCCTCAATGAACGGTGAACGGCTTGAACACTGAAACGCCGCAGGAGTGCATCGGTGCTGGTGCTGGTGCTGGTGCTGGTGCTGCTGCCGATGCCGATATCGATGCAGGTGTCTCCTGCCTGTACGAGGACGCCGAGCTGCTGGTGCTGGACAAGCCCTCCGGCCTGCTGTGCGTGCCCGGGCGCGGCCCCGACAAGCAGGACTGCCTGAGCGGCCGCGCCTTGCAGCGCTGGCCCGATGCGCTGGTCGTGCACCGGCTGGACCAGGCCACCTCGGGCCTGGTGGTCATGGCGCGCAGCCTGGCCAGCCAGCGCCTCCTGAGCGAAGCCTTTGCGCAGCGCCGCGTGCACAAGCGCTATGTGGCCGTGGTCGCCGGCCGCCCTGCCGCGCAGCAGGCCGACGCCTGGCAAAGCATCGACCTGCCGATAGCCGCCGACTGGGAGCGGCGCCCCTTGCGCATCATCGACGCCCTGCAGGGCAAGCCCAGCCAGACCCTGTGGCGCGCCATGCCCGCAGCCACCGAAGGCCAGGGCACACCCACCACGCGGGTGCAGCTGCAGCCCGTGACGGGCCGCACCCACCAGTTGCGCGTGCACATGGCGGCGCTGGGCCATGCCATCCTGGGCGATACGCTCTACGCCGATGCCGCCGTGCAGGCCCTGTCGCCGCGCCTGCTGCTGCATGCGCACCAGTTGGAGCTGGCCCATCCCCTGTCGGGCCAAACGCTGCGTTTCGAATCCGCCGTGCCGTTTTGATCCACCGCAGAAACACGCAAACCGGCGCCCTCTGGCGCGTTGCTGCAATGCAACATTCCGTGTACGTGTTTCCCCTTCTTGCAGTCGGTCATATTGGTTTCATGCAGCACCGTCCGGGTGCACCGTCGGCATCAGGCGTTTTCGTCGCCCAAAACCGGCGTTGACAAGCGGCCTGCGATGGCATCCAGCCCTTAGCGAAAAGCCTGCATGCGCGCCAGCCCCGGGATACCCTGTTGCCATTGGTAACCAGGAGATTAATCTGTGCTTCTTTGCGCGGATCGCCCCTACAGGAGCCACCGCGTTTTTCAGAACGCTTTACCCAAAGTTGAAGGAAGTACTCATGAGCATTCCGTTCCGCATGCACACCGTCGTCGCCGCCCTGGGTTTGGCTGGTGCCGCCTTGTTCTCCACAGCGCATGCGCAAATCAAGATCGCCATGGTGGTTCCCACCACCGGCCCGCTGACGCAGTACGGCGACATGGTCAAGGAAGGCGTGAACACCGCCGTGGAAATGGCCAATGCGGCTGGCGGCGTCAATGGCAAGAAGATCGAGCTGGTGTCCGTCGATGACGCCTGCGAACCCAAGCAAGGCCCCGTGGCCGCCAACCGCGTGGTCAACGCCAAGATCGGCTACGTGATCGGCCCCGTCTGCTCGGGCGCATCGATTGCCGCCGCCCCGATCTACAACAACGAAGGCGTGGTCGTCGTGACCCCCTCGGCCACCTCCCCGGCCCTGACCGACGGCAAGAACTACCACTTCATCTTCCGCACCATCGGCCGCGATGACCAGCAGGGCCCGGCCGCCGCCAAGTTCATCCTGGACAAGGCCAAGCCCAAGAAGGTTGCCGTGCTGCACGACAAGCAGTCGTATGGCCAGGGCATTGCCTCCTCCGTGCGCGACGACCTGAAGAAGGCCGGCGTGGAAGTGGCCCTGTTCGAAGGCATCAACGCCGGCGACAGCGACTACTCCGCCGTCATCACCAAGCTCAAGAGCGCCGGTGTGGACTTCGTCTACTACGGCGGCTACCACCCTGAAATGGGCCTGCTGCTGCGCCAGGCTTCCGAGCAGGGTCTGAAGGTCCGCATGATGGGTCCCGAAGGCGTGGGCAACCCCGAAGTCAACGCCATCGCCGGCAACGCCGTCGAAGGCATGCTGGTGACCCTGCCTGCAGACTTCTCGGCCAACCCCAAGAACGCCGCCGTGGTCAAGGCCTTCAAGGACAAGAAGCGCAATCCCTCTGGCGCCTTCCAGCTGACCGCCTTTGCCGCCACGCAAGTGCTGCTGGACAGCATCAAGGCCGTCGGCGACAGCCCCGCCAAGGTGGCTGACCACCTGCACAAGTCCAACTTCGAGACCGTTCTGGGATCGGTGGGCTGGAACAAGCAGGGCGACCTGAAGTCCTTCGACTTCCAGGTGTTCGAATGGCACAAGGACGGCAGCAAGTCGGTCGCTGCCAAGTAATCCCCCTCGTTGACTGGCCGGGGCACGCTTGCGCGTGTCCCGGTTGTCTGCATCCTGGCCTTTTAGGCCTTTTCCTGTTTTGGGGCGGCATTACACCATGTCAGAACTCTTACCTCAGCTGATACAGCAGCTGTTCAACGGACTGTCCCTGGGCGCCATCTATGCCCTGATCGCCATCGGCTACACAATGGTCTACGGCATCATCGGGATGATCAACTTCGCCCACGGCGACATCTACATGATCGGCGCCTACATCGGCCTGGTCACGCTGTCGGCCATCGGCACGACAAGCGGCCTGCCCGTGTGGGCCATCATCGGCCTGATGCTGGTGGTGTCGGTCTTCGTCACCGGCGTCTACGGCCTGGTGGTGGAACAGGTGGCCTACAAGCCGCTGCGCCGCAGCCCCCGCCTGGTGGCCCTGATCTCGGCCATCGGCATGTCCATCTTCCTGCAGAACTGGGTGGCCCTGGGCCAGGGCGCGCGCGACATGGCCGTGCCCTCGCTGCTGCCGGGCGCGCTGCGCTTCGGCGCCGAAGGTGGCTTCGAGATCTATGTGCCCTACTCGCGCATCCTGATCATCGTGGTCGCCATCGTGCTCATGGTGCTGCTGACGCTGTACATCCGCCATTCCCGCATGGGCCGCGCCTCGCGCGCCTGCGCCCAGGACATGCACATGGCCAGCCTGCTGGGCATCGACACCAACCGCGTGATCTCGTTCACCTTCGTGCTGGGCGCCATGCTGGCGGCCGTGGGCGGCGTGCTGATCGCGCTGGCCGTGGGCAAGCTCAACCCGTTCATCGGCTTTCTGGCCGGCATCAAGGCCTTCACGGCGGCGGTGCTGGGCGGCATCGGCTCCATCCCCGGCGCCATGCTGGGCGGCGTGCTGCTGGGCGTGGCCGAGACCTTTGCTGCGGCCTACATCTCGTCCGAGTACAAGGACATCGTGGCCTTCGGCCTGCTGGTGCTGATCCTGCTGTTCCGCCCCACGGGCCTGCTGGGCAAGCCTGAAGTGGAGAAGGTCTGATGAAAGCCAAACCCACCTTGAACCTGCGCGACGCCCTGATCGCCACGGTGATGACGGCCGTGGTCGTCACGCCCATCTTCGGCCTGCACCTGGAGCGCGCCGGCACCCGCACCATCATCAACCCCGACTGGACGGTGGTGGCCTGGGCCTGCGCCCTGGTCTTCCTGGTGCAGCTGCTGCGCCCGCTGATCGCGGCGAAGATGCCCAAGGTCTCGCTGCCCTCGCTGCCGCACGCACGCCCCAGCCACCGCAACGGTCTGATCCTGGCCGCCCTGCTGATCGCCGTGTCCTGGCCCTTCTTCGCGGGCCGCAACGCGGTGGACATCGCCACGCTGGCCATGATCTACGTGATGCTGGGCCTGGGCCTGAACATCGTCGTGGGCTTTGCCGGCCTGCTGGACCTGGGCTTCGTGGGCTTCTACGCCGTGGGCGCCTACACCTATGCGCTGCTGTTCCACTGGGCCGGCTGGTCCTTCTGGGAAGCGCTGCCGCTGGCTGGCGCCGCTGCCGCGATGTTCGGCTTCGTGCTCGGCTTTCCGGTGCTGCGGCTGCGCGGTGACTACCTGGCCATCGTGACACTGGGCTTCGGCGAAATCATCCGCCTGATGCTGGTCAACCTGACCAGCATCACGGGCGGGCCGGACGGCATCTCCAGCATCCCCAAGCCCACGGTGCTGGGCCTGGAGATGACGCGCACCCCCTCCACCGAGGGCGGCACGACCTTCCACCAGTTCCTGGGGCTGGAGTTCAGCTCGCTGCACATGGTGATCTTCCTGTACCTGATGGCGCTGCTGCTGGCCGTGATCACGCTGTGCATCTCCAACCGCCTGGTGCGCATGCCCATAGGCCGCGCCTGGGAGGCGCTGCGCGAGGACGAGATCGCCTGCCGCTCCCTGGGCCTGAACCCCATGAAGATCAAGCTGTCCGCCTTCACGCTGGGCGCCATGTTCGCCGGCCTGGGCGGCGCCTTCTTCGCGGCGCGCCAGGGCATCGTCAACCCCGAATCGTTCACCTTCATCGAATCGGCGCTGATCCTGTCCATCGTGGTGCTGGGCGGCATGGGCTCGCAGCTGGGGGTGATCATCGCGGCCATCTTGCTGACGGTGCTGCCCGAGCTGGCGCGCGAGTTCTCCGAGTACCGCATGCTGATCTTCGGCCTGGTGATGGTGCTGATGATGATCTGGCGCCCGCAGGGCCTGCTGCCCATGCGCCGCCACCATGTGGAGGTGCGCTCATGAGGCATGCCGACACCATGATTTTTGGGACAACAGAAAGCAGCAAGGGCCGGCAATGAGCGAGTATTTGCTAGAAGTCAAAGACCTGTGCATGCGCTTCGGCGGCCTGCTGGCCGTGGACCATGTGGGTTTCAACGTGCGCCCGCAGGAAGTGTTTGCCATCATCGGCCCCAACGGCGCCGGCAAGACCACGGTGTTCAACTGCATCAGCGGTTTCTACCAGCCCAGCAGCGGCTCCGTCACGCTGGACGGCAGCGCCATCGAGGGCCGCAGCAGCCACCACGTGGCCAACCACGGCGTGGTGCGCACCTTCCAGAACGTGCGGCTGTTCAAGTCCATGACGGTGCTGGAAAACCTGCTGGTGGCACAGCACCGCCGCTCGGGCGTCAACCTGCTGTCGGGCCTGTTCAACACGGCAAGCTACCGCCGCAGCGAAGAGGAAAAGATCGAGAGCGCCCTGCACTGGCTGGACGTCATGGGCCTGCGCGAGTTCGTCAACCGCGAGGCCGGCAACCTGGCCTACGGCCACCAGCGCCGCCTGGAGATCGCGCGCTGCATGATCACCAAGCCGCGCGTGCTCATGCTCGACGAACCGGCCGCCGGCCTGAACCCGCAGGAGAAGAAGGACCTGCAGGGCCTGATCGACCAGTTGCGGCGCCAGTACGGCATTGCCGTGCTGCTGATCGAGCACGACATGGGCCTGGTCATGGGCGTGTCCGAGCGCATCCTCGTCATGGAGTACGGCAAGCCCATCGCCATGGGCCTGCCGGACGCCATCCGCAACGATGAACGGGTCATCAAGGCCTACCTGGGAGAAGCCTGATGCCTGCCATGCTGCAACTGGAGAACATCTCCACCCACTACGGTGCCATCTGCGCGGTCGACAGCGTGAGCCTGCACGTCAACCAGGGCGAAATCGTCTCGCTGATCGGCTCCAACGGCGCCGGCAAGACCTCGCTGCTGATGACGGTGTGCGGCAACCCGCGCGCCAGCTCGGGCCGCATCTCGTTCGAGGGCGAGGACATCACCCAGCTGCCCTCGCACCACATCATGCGCAAGGGCATCGCGGTCTCGCCCGAGGGGCGGCGCATCTTCTCGGACCTCACGGTCACGGACAACCTGAAGATGGGCGGATTCTTCCTGGACAAGCCGCAGATCGAGGCCGGCATCGAACATGTGTTCGGCCTCTTCCCGCGCCTGCGTGAGCGCGCCCACCAGCGCGCCGGCACCATGTCGGGCGGCGAGCAGCAGATGCTGGCCATCGGCCGCGCGCTGATGAGCAAGCCCCGCCTGCTGCTGCTGGACGAGCCCACGCTGGGCCTGGCGCCGCTGATCATTGCGCAGATCTTCGAGATCATCCAGACCATCCGCACGGCCGGCGTCACGGTCTTCCTGGTCGAGCAGAACGCCAACCGCGCCCTGCAGATCGCCGACCGCGGCTATGTGCTGGAAACCGGCAAGGTGGTGCTGGAAGACACCGGCGCCAACCTGCTGACCAACGACGCCGTGCGCCGCGCCTACCTGGGCGCCTGACAACGCACAGGCGCCCAGCGCTCCATGGGCCCGCCCTTTGGCGGGCCTTTTTCTTTTCACGCGCAGATCGCCCAGTGGTCTGGTCATGCGCGGCCGATTGTGGGGTCTGCGGCCTGGGCGCAGGCGTTATAAAACACGTCCCTGCCTCTCATTGCTCCCCCACGCCCATGAACGCCTGCGCTCCCCAAGACATGCTGCACCCCCTGGCCATCGACGTGGTGTCCGTGCAGTCCCAGGTCGTCTACGGCCGCGTTGGCAACAACGTGGCCATGCCCACGCTGCAGGCGCTGGGGCTGGCGGCGGCGGCCGTGCCCACGGTGGTGTTCAGCAACACGCCGCACTATCCCAGCATCCACGGCGGGGCGATTGCCGCCGAGTGGTTTGCGGGCTATCTGCAGGACCTGGGCGCGCGCGGCGGATTGCGGCAGTTGCAGGCCGTGCTGGCCGGCTACCTGGGCGGGCCGGCCCAGGCCACGCTGCTGGCGGACTGGGTTGCCGGCCTGCTGGCGCAGCGGCCCGGCCTGCGCGTGGTGGTGGACCCGGTGATCGGCGACCACGACAGCGGCATCTATGTGGACCCCGCCATGGTCGAGGCCTACCAGCGCCACCTGCTGCCGCTGGCCGACGGGCTGACACCCAACCATTTCGAGCTGGAGCGGCTGACCGCGCGCCCTGTGCGCGGCATGGACGATGTGGTCCAGGCCGCGCGCAGCCTGCTCAAGGGACGCACGCAGTGGGTGGCCGTGACCAGCGCATCGCCCGAGCTGGACGGCGAGCCCGCCCAGCGCATGCGCGTGGCCCTGGTCACGCGCGATGACGTGCATGTGATCACCCACGCGCGGGTGGATGCGGTGCCCAAGGGAACGGGCGATCTGTTCAGTGCCGCGCTCACCGGCCACTGGCTGCAGGGCGCCAGCCTGCACGAGGCGGCCGAGCGTGCCTGCGAACGCATCGTGCAGGCGCTGGAGCGCACCCGGCAGGCGCACAGCGCCGAGCTGCTGCTGCCATCGGACCCTGTCGCCGCCCAGGCAGCGGCCGGGCCGGCAGCACGGGCACAAGCGATACCATCGCCCGCATGAACAATGCATCGCCTCTTCTTTCCCTGACGATTCTTACCGGCGCCTCGCGCGGCATGGGCCTGGCCATGGCCCGGCAACTGCTGGATGCCGGCCATGAACTGGTCACGCTGTCGCGCTCCACCAGCGAAGACCTGGCCCAGGCGGCCGCCACGGCGGGCGCGCCGCTTCAGCAGTGGAGCGTGGACCTGGGCGAGCCCGAGGCCGCGGCCCGCAGGCTGGGCGACTGGCTGGCCGGCCTGGACGCCACGCGCTACGCCAGCGTCACCCTGATCAACAACGCGGGCGTGATTCCGCAGATTGCGCCGCTGTCTCAGCTGCAGCCCGCCGACATTGCCCAGGCCATGCGCGTGGGGCTGGAGGCGCCCATGCTGCTGACGGCCACCTTCCTGGCCGCCACCGAGGGCTGGACAGCCGTGCCGCGCAAGGTGCTCAACATTTCTTCGGGCCTGGGCCGGCGCGCCATTGCCTCGCAGGCCTCCTACTGCGCGGCCAAGGCCGGCATGGACCATTTCAGCCGCAGCGTGGCGCTGGACGAGGCGCTCAAGCCCCACGGCGCGCGCATCTGCTCGCTGGCGCCCGGCGTCATCGACACCGACATGCAGGTGCAGCTGCGCAGCGCCGATGCCGCCGCCTTCCCCGATGCAGGCAACTTCGCCCAGCTCAAGGAGGGCGGCAAGCTGTCCACGCCCGAGCAGGCGGCAGCCCAGGTGCTGGGCTGGCTGCAGCGTGCCGATTTTGGCGAGCAGGTGGTGGCCGACGTGCGCCAGCCCTGAGCATTTTCCGGATGGCAGCTTCAATGCGGCGATGAATATCCGGCAATGAAAAAATCATTGCCGCACTGACCTGAATAATCCGAATACCCGCCCTGGAAAATGTTCTGCAAGAATTACCGATTGCAGGCAGCATTTTCCATATCCGGCCTGAGCATTCGATTGAAAATCGTCATCTGGCAAAGGATGACGTTTTTCATCTGCGTTTGTCAGTCCTGCATTTCCAATCCTCCTACAGCGGCGGCTATTGCGACTGGCAAGAATGGGGCACTCAACTCCAAGAAAGTCGGCCATGTCCATTGCCTATTCCGAATCCGCGCCCCTGGCTGAAGCGCCAGTGGTCAACACGGTCGCCACCGTAGATACCTCACGCAGCGGCGTTTCATGGGCCGCGATATTTGCCGGCGCCATGGCGGCGGCATCGCTGTCGCTGCTGCTGTTCATTCTGGGCACGGGCCTGGGCCTGTCGTCGGTGTCGGTATGGTCCGGTGAAGGCCTGGATGCCGGCGCCCTGGGCCTGACGGCCGTGGCCTGGATCGCCTTCACCCAGCTGGCCTCGGCCGGCGTGGGCGGCTATCTGGCCGGGCGGCTGCGCACACGCTGGCAAGGCGTGCACACGGACGAGGTCTACTTCCGCGACACGGCCCACGGCTTTCTGTCCTGGGCACTGGCCACGCTGGCCATGGTGGCCCTGATGGGCGCCGCTGCAGGCGGTGCCGTCTCCGGCGCCTTCAAGGCCGCGCAGACCGTGGCCACCAGCGCCTCCAACGTGGTGGGCGGCGCGATCGGCGCCGCCGGCGGTGCGGCTGCAGGCGGTGCCGCAGCCATGGCCGGCGCCTCGGGCGCCGATGCCTCGCCCCAGGGCCTGGCCTACTGGACCGGCAGCCTGTTCCGCAATTCCGGCGCCGCAACCACCACCAGCAATGCCACCCCCGCCGACCTGGCCAGCGCCACCCGCGAGGCCGGCGTGATCTTTGCCCAGTCGCTGCGCACCGGCCAGCTGTCTCCCGCCGACGAGCAATACCTGGCCCAGCTGATTGCGCGCAATTCCGATATGTCCGTGGAAGATGCGCAAAAGAAAGTGCGTAGCACCTTTGATTCCGTGCAAATGCAGATAAAGCAGGCCGAGCAAAAGGCTGAAGAAGCCAAGCAAAAGGCCAAGCAGGCAGCCGAAGAGGCACGCAAGGCCACGGCCCATTCCATGCTCTGGCTGTTTGTTTCGCTGATGCTGGGCGCTTTTGTGGGCAGCCTGTGCGCCACCTGGGGTGGTCGTCAACGCGATGCCTTTTGATAATCCCCGGCACTGAAACCCAATCAATCCAATTCAATCCATTCAACGGAGGCTTGCCATGCGATCCATACTGCTTTTTCTCCTGGGCGTTCCCATTCCCATCATCATCCTGATTGCGCTCATCCACTGACGGATGCCGCCATGCCGGCCACGCGCAGCAAGTCCCAGGCATCCCGCCCGGCCCGCCCCACCAATGGGGCGGCCAAGGCGGCGACACCCCAGGCCTCGCTCGCGCTGTACCGGCAAAAGCGCGACTTCACGCGTACACCGGAACCTTCGGCAGAACCTTCCAGTGAGACGATTGCAGGGCAGCCCGGCGCGGGCGCTCTGCAATTCGTCATTCAAAAGCACTGGGCCAGCCACCTTCACTACGACTTTCGGCTGGAGCTGGACGGCAGCATGAAGAGCTGGGCCGTGCCCAAGGGTCCCAGCTACGACCCGGCCGACAAGCGCATGGCCGTCCAGGTGGAAGACCACCCCATGGCCTACAACCGCTTCGAGGGCCAGATTCCACCGGGACAATACGGCGCCGGCAAGGTCATCATCTGGGACCGTGGCACCTGGCTGCCCGAGGGCGATGCGGCCGAAGGCTATCGCAAGGGCAAGCTCAAGTTCGAACTGCGCGGCCACAAGCTGCAGGGCCGCTGGACCCTGGTGCGCATGCGCGGCAAGGACGACGCCAAAAAGCCCGCCTGGCTGCTGATCAAGGAGCACGACGGCCTGGAACGTGCTGCCAGCGAATTCAACGTGGTCGAGGACATGCGCGACAGCGTGGCAGGCCTTCCCCTGCCCACCGCCACAGCGCCCATCACCACACCCGTCACCACACCCGTCACCACGCCCGTCGCTACGCCCGTCGCCGCGCCCATGCCGCAGAGCATCGCCCCGCAGCTGGCAACCTTGGTGGACCATGCACCTGCAGATGCAGGGCAATGGATCTTCGAGAGCAAGTTCGACGGCTACCGGCTGCTGGCGCGCATCGAGGATGGCGCCGTTCGCCTTTTCACGCGCAACGGCAAGGACTGGACCACCAAAATGCCCGCCCTGGCCCGCGCCTTTGCCGCACTGCCCCTGCAATCGGGCTGGGTGGATGGCGAGGTGCTGATGCTGGACAGCGACAGCCGCCCTGACTTCCAGGCCCTGCAAAACGCCTTTGACGGCGAGCGCACCGACCACCTGGTGTTCTTCGCGTTTGACCTGCTGTGGCATGACGGCCAGGACCTGCGGCCCCAGCCCGTGGAGCAGCGCCGCCAGCAGTTGCAGGCCCTGCTGCACAAGGCGCCTTCGGACCGCCTTCGTTTCAGCGAGGCCTTTGACGCCCCGCCCGCCGACCTGGTGGCCGCCGCCTGCCAGCTGGGCCTGGAGGGCGTGATCGGCAAGCGGCGCGGCAGCGCCTATGCCTCACGGCGCAGTGCGGACTGGATCAAGCTCAAGTGCGGCCTGCGCCAGGAATTCGTGATCGCGGGCTACACCGATCCCCAGGGCACGCGCACGGGCCTGGGCGCCCTGGTCCTGGCCGTGCATGGCGAGGACGGGCAGCTGCGCGCGGCAGGCAAGGTGGGCACGGGGTTCAACAGGCGCACCCTGGCCGACCTGCGCCAGCGCCTGGAGCGCCTTGCCACGGGCACCTCGCCGCTGGCGGACAGCCGGGGCCTTGGCAGTGGGGTGCACTGGGTGCGCCCCACGCTGCTGGCCGAGGTCTCGTTCGCGCAGTGGACCGAGGACGGCCAGGTCCGCCATGCCGTATTCCAGGGCCTGCGTGCGGACAAGCCTGCACGCAGCATTGTCAAAGAGGAGCCACAGCACGTGCCATCGACCGCATCTTCCGCCAGCGCTGCAGCCACGCCTGGCGCCGCACGAACGCAAACCCGCAATGCCAGGGCGGCGCGACTGCCCGCCTCGATGACCATCACCCATCCCGAGCGGGTCATCGATCCCTCCACCGGCATCACCAAGATGGATCTGGCGCGCTACTACGCCACGGTGGCGCCCTTCATGATCACCCACCTCAAGTCCCGGCCCGTGGCCATGGTGCGGGCGCCGGACGGCATCGAGGGCGAGCTGTTCTTCCAGAAGCACCTCGACCAGGCGCCGCTGCAGGGCATCGCCGCCCTGTCGCCGGAACTGGACCCCGGCCATGCCCCGCTGATGGAGGTGTCCCGGCGCGAAGGCCTGGTGGCGGCGGCGCAGATGAACACCATCGAATGGCACACCTGGAACGCGCGCAAGGACCGCATCGACCGGCCCGACCGCATGACCTTCGACCTGGACCCGGGCGAAGGCGTGCCCTGGCAGCAGGTGCAGGAGGCCGCCAGCCTGCTGCATGTGCTGCTGCAGGAGCTGGAGCTGCCGGCCTTCCTCAAGACCAGCGGCGGCAAGGGCCTGCATGTGGTCGTGCCCATCAAGCGGCTGCTGGACTGGGACACCGTCAAGGCCTTCTCGCAGGCCGTGGTCCAGCACCTGGCCCATGCCGTGCCCCAGCGTTTCGTGGCCAAAAGCGGGCCGCGCAACCGCGTGGGAAAGATTTTTGTGGACTATCTGCGCAACGGCTTCGGCGCCACCACGGCCTGCGCGTGGACAGCCCGGGCGCGGCCGGGCATGGGCATCTCCGTGCCCGTGGCCTGGAACGAGCTGGACAGGCTCACCGGCGGCGCGCATTGGACCATTCGCTCGGTAGACCAGCGCCTGCGCCTGGGCAACTCCCCCTGGGAGCACTACGGCACGGCCGCCGTGGGCCTGGGCCGCGCCATGAAGGCGCTGGGCTTCGAGGCGCAGCGCTGAGCACCGTCCTGCAGGAATCGAAGAAAGCACCGCCATGAAGAAAGCCGCCTCCCCCAAATCCAGCCCGTCCACCTCCGCGCGCAGCATGTGGAAGGGTGCCATCAGCTTTGGCCTGGTGCACATTCCCATCGGCCTGTACGCAGCCACGGCCAGCTCGGACATCGACTTCGACTGGCTGGACAAGCGCAACATGCAGCCCGTGGGCTACAAGCGCATCAACAAGGTCACGGGCAAGGAAGTGGCCACGGCCGACATCGTCAAGGGCGTGGAATTCGAGGAGGGCCGCTACGTGGTGCTGAGCGCTGAAGAGATTGCCGCCGCCTTTCCCAAGACCACGCAGACCATCGAGATCGAGGCCTTTGTCGATGCCCAGGACATCCCCTTCATCTACCTGGAACGCCCCTACTACACCGCCCCCCTGCACCGTGGCGAGAAGGTCTACGCCCTGCTGCGCGAGGCCCTGCGCAAAAGCAACAAGGTGGGTGTGGCCAAGGTGGTCATCCAGACCAAGCAGCACCTGGCCATCCTGATCCCCTGCGGCCGGGCGCTGGTGCTCAACCTGCTGCGCTGGGGCGGCGAGATCCGCTCCTTCGAGCAGCTGGACCTGCCGCCGCTGGACGCCAAGGCCGCCGGCATCAAGAGCGCCGAGATGACCATGGCCATGGCCCTCATCAAGGACATGAGCCAGGCCTGGGACGCCGACCAGTTCCGCAACTCCTTCAGCGAGGAAATCCACCAGCTCGTGCAGGCCAAGGCGCATGCGGGCGATGTCCAAAACGTGGAAAAACAGGAGACCGCACCCGCCGCGCCGGCCAACGCGGCCGTGCTGGACCTGACGGCCCTGCTCAAGAACAGCCTGGGCAAGGGCGCAGGCGGACCATCCGCCACCGCAGCCAAGGAAAAAAATACCGCGTCAACGGTAAAAAATGCAAAGACCCCAGCGTCCAGAAAATCCACAAAATCCACAAAAACCCCGGCCAGGGCCCCTGCAAAACGCCCTGGCGCCAAATAACCCTATATTTAACCTGGCTGCATTTTTTACAAAAGCAATTTCATTATAAGAAATACATCCATTTGTACCGACAAAATGGAGCCAAGCCACTCCATAGCAAATTCCAATGATTTACCAAAAGTAATCTTCCAAATATCCTACAAGCCGGCCATTTTCACGGTCGCACAATGAAATTGCAGTGATGACGGCATCGCTGTTTACTTAAGGAGTACGGAAATGACGCAACAGACCAACAACCCTCAAGGCAACACGGCCAGCAACCAGCAAAACGACAAGAACAAGCAGCAGCAACAGAACAATCCGGGGCAGCAGCAGCAAAGCAATCCCAACAACCCGAACAATCCCAACCAACAGCAGCAACAGAGCAATCCCCAGCGCAACCAACCAGGGGAACAGCAAAAGCAGGGCAGCCATCAGCAGCGTTAAGCTGCCGATAGCGTGAACTGGCAAAGGGCCCCCTGGGCCCTTTTTTTATCTCCAGAGCTTTGCTGACGATGCCCTTTGGCTCAGCCAATCGCCTCTTCCAATAATTATTGCCTCATACAACAGGCCAGCCTCTTTCTTTCAAGGAGTAAATCGTGGCTAAGAAATCCCCTGGTGAAAAGAAATCGTCCAAGCAATCCCCCACGGGCCATGGCGGAGAATTACAGCAACAGGCCGACGGACAGCACCCCGGATTGACCACGCAGCAAGGCATTCCGGTTCCTGACAATCAGAACTCTCTCACCGCCTGGGAAAAAGGCCCTACGCTGCTGGAAGATTTCATCCTGCGCGAGAAAATCACGCATTTCGACCATGAGCGCATTCCAGAGCGAATCGTCCATGCACGCGGCACAGGCGCCCACGGTTATTTCCAGCTGACAGATTCGCTGGAGCAATACACCACCGCCAAGGTCCTGACCGAAACCGGCAAGCAAGTGCCGATCTTTGTGCGCTTCTCCACCGTGGCCGGTGGAGCAGGCTCGGTGGACACCCCGCGCGATGTGCGCGGCTTTGCCATCAAGTTCTATACCGAAGAGGGCAACTGGGACCTGGTGGGCAACAACATACCGGTCTTCTTCATCCAGGACGCCATGAAATTCCCCGACCTGGTCCATGCCGTGAAGATGGAACCCGACCGGGGCTTTCCGCAGGCCGCCACGGCGCACGACACGTTCTGGGACTTCATCTCCCTCATGCCCGAGTCCATGCACATGGTGATGTGGATCATGAGCGACCGCACCATCGCGCGCAGCCTGCGCATGATCGAGGGCTTTGGCGTGCACAGCTTCCGGCTGGTCAATGCCCAGGGTGAAAGCACATTCGTGAAATTCCACTGGCGGCCCGAACTGGGCATCCAGTCCACGGTCTGGGACGAGGCCCTCAAGCTGCAGGCCGCAGACAACGACTACCACCGCCGCGACCTGTTCGAGGCCATCGAGGCGGGCGACTACCCGGCCTGGGAGCTGTGCGTGCAGCTGTTCTCGCAGGAGCAGGCAGACGCCCTGCCCTACGACCACCTGGACCCCACCAAGCTCATTCCCGAAGAGGAAATTCCGCTGCGCAAGATCGGCCGCTTCGTGCTGGACCGCTGGCCCGACAACTTCTTCGCCGAGACCGAGCAGGTGGCCTTCTGCCCGGCCAATATCCCGCCCGGCATCGATTTCAGCAACGACCCGCTGCTGCAGGGCCGCCTGTTCTCGTACCTGGACACCCAGCTGTCGCGCCTGGGCGGGCCCAACTTCACGCAGCTGCCCATCAACGCGCCCAAATGCCCGTTCGCCCACCACCAGCGCGACGGCCATATGCAGACCGAGGTGCCCAAGGGCCGCGTGGCCTACGAGCCCTCCAGCCTGCAGGCCGACAGCCCGCGCGCCTCGGCCGCCCGCGGCTTGCGGCACTTTGCCCAGCCCGCGCAGGAGGGCGCCAAGGGCCGCATCCGCCCCGAGAGCTTTGCCGACCACTACAGCCAGGCGCGCATGTTCTACCAAAGCCAGAGCGCGCAGGAGCAGGCCCACATCGCCAGCGCCCTGGTGTTCGAGCTGTCCAAGGTACAGACGCCGCATGTGCGCCTGGCCGTGGTCGGCCACCTGCAGGTGATAGACGCCGACCTGGCAAAGCGCGTGGCCGACGGCCTGGGCCTGCCCCAGTTGCCGCCTGCCGCCAAGCCTGCCGTGCCCCCGCAAAAGCTGCCGCCCAGCCCGGCCACGCGCATCATCGACCGCATGAAGCCCACCTTGCAGGGCCGCTGCGTTGCCATCCTGGTGGACGAAGGCTCCAGCGCCCGGCACGTTGCCGCCTTCCACCAGGCGCTGGTGGCGCAAAAGGCCAGCGTGAAGATCATTGCGCCCAAGATCGGCGGCGCCACGCTGGACGACGGCAGCCACCTGCCCGCCGACGGCCAGCTGGCCGGATCGCCATCCGCGCAGTTCGATGCCGTGGTGTCCATCATCACGCTGGAGCGCGGCCAGGCGCTGGCCCATGAGGCAGCCGCGCAGGACTGGTTCCGCGACGCATTCGGCCACCTCAAGGCCATTGCCGCCTGCAAGGCCACGCAGCACATCATGAAGACGGCCGGCATCACGCCGGACGAGGGCGTGTTCCCCATCGACAAGCCCGAACCCTTCATCGAAGGCGCCAAGAAGCGCTTCTGGGCCCGCGAAGCGAAGCTGAGAACGCTGGCCTGACCCCCCGCCCCGGCGTGCGCCACATCATTGCCACCAGATGGCACCGCGCCGGACTTCAACCAGCCTTGTACCCGGGCCATTTCCCTCGGGTCCAGGCATGGCGCTTGCCACGGCAACGCCAAGGCCGGCCCGGCCTGCCACCCCTACAGGAGCAACTTCCCATGATCACTTCGGTACCTGCACCCCCTGTCACCCCGCCTGTCACCCCGCCTGTCACCCCGCCTGTCGCGCCCCCCGTCAACCCGCCGCCAACCGAGCCGCTGGTTCCCCCCGTGGGCGACCCGCCACCGGCCCCGGCACCTTCGCCCTATTCCGACCCGCCCATTGCCCCGCCGCCACCGCCGCCGCAGGGGGTGCACTGAGCTCCGCGCCAGCCAGGGGCAGGGCAGCGAACGCAGACGGCCCCGGCCCTGCCCTGACCTATGTGAACGACCGCATGCCCGGCTGGCGCCGCGTGCGGCGCGGCAAGGGCTTTTCCTATGTGGCACAGGACGGCAAGCCCGTGCGCGATGCCCAGGCGCTGGCGCGCATCCGCAAACTCGCCATTCCACCGGCCTATGTGGATGTCTGGATCTGCCCCGATCCCCAGGGCCACCTGCAGGCCACGGGCCGCGATGCCCGGGGCCGCAAGCAGTACCGCTACCACCCGCAGTGGCAGGAACAGCGCAAGCAGGTCAAGTTCGACCGCATGCGCGCCTTTGGCCGCCACCTGCCCGCCATCCGTCGGGCGGTGGCGCGCGACCTCAAGCCTGGCCGGCCGCAGCTGGACACCGTGGTGGCCGCCATCGTCTGGCTGCTGGACTGCACGGCCCTGCGCATAGGCAATGACGAGTATTCCGAGAGCAATGGCTCCTACGGCCTCACCACGCTCAGGAACCGCCATGCCCAGGTGCACGCGGGTGAGCTGACGCTGAGCTTCAAGGGCAAGAGTGGCGTGCTGCAGCAGGCCCGCGTGTCCGACCGGGCCGTGGCCCGCATCGTCAAGCGCTGCCAGGAGCTGCCGGGCCAGCGGCTGTTCCAGTTCATCGACGATGAAGGCGAAGTCCACCATGTGCGATCCGAGCATGTGAACGACTACATCCGCAGGATTTGCGGCAAGGCTGCGGCCCATGGGGCTGATGCCGGAGATACCTCAGACGGCCCGGATTTCAGCGCCAAGGATTTCCGCACCTGGCATGCCAGCGTGTACGCGCTGGAACTTGCGCTGGAACTGGCGCTGACCGCAGGCAAGGCAGCGTCGCAAGAAGGCGCAGGCACCAGTGCGGCGGCGCTGAACGCTCTGGTCACGCAGGTCGCCCGGCGCCTGGGCAATACCTGTGCGGTTTGCCGCAAGTTCTACATCCATCCCCAGGTGCTGGCCCTGTGCGAGCAACCTGGACAGGACATTCCCACCGCACCGGACAGGCGCCCGCGCGGACTGAGCGCCAAGGAATGCCTGTTCCTGGGGCTGCTGCAGCCCCGCAGCGGCCGGCGCGCCAGTCGCCAGCCGCCTCCCTGATGCCGCCTCCCGCACGCCCGGCAAACACTGTGCCTGTGGACTGACAAGACGCCCGCATGCTCGCCCTTAAACTGGCAGATCATGAAATTTTGTCAAAACGCGTTGCGGCGAGGACCCCTGGAGGCCATGCAATGAACCACGTGCTGATCGTCGATGACGATGCGGATTCCGCAGCGACCATGCGCGAACTCGTGGGCGTGGACCGCTTCTCGGTCGCCGTGGCCCACACCCTGCGCGACGCGCGCCGGCAGATGGCCATGCAGCCGCCCAGCCTGGTGCTGCTGGACCTGCAACTGCCCGATGGCAACGGCATGGACCTTTTTGGCGACCAGCAGGTGCCGCAGGACTCGCAGATCGTGCTGGTGACCGGCCACGCCAGCCTGGACTCCTCCATCGAGGCCCTGCGCCGCGGCGCCATGGACTATCTGGTCAAGCCCGTGGGCATCGGGCGGCTGGAGGACATTCTTTCGCGCTTTCTGATCCCCACGGCCGGCCTGCCGGAGACGGGCACCAGCACCGTCACGGGCGCGGCCTTCGACCAGATCACCCCGCAAGACAGGACAGGCGCCGGCTACTGCGCGCAGGAAGGGCGCTTTGGCCGGCTGTGGGGCGGCTCGGCCCCCATGCAGCGGCTGTACCAGCAGATGGAGCGCGTGGCGGGCACCTCGGTCACGGTCTTTCTGACGGGCGAAAGCGGCACCGGCAAGGAAGTCGTGGCACAGACCCTGCATGAGCTGAGCCAGCGGCGCAGCCGGCCCTTCCTGGCGGTCAACTGCGGCGCCATTTCTCCGCACCTGATCGAAAGCGAGATTTTTGGCCACGAAAAGGGCAGCTTCACCGGCGCCGACCGCCAGCACCAGGGCTTTTTCGAGCGCGCGGCCACGGGCACGCTGTTTCTGGACGAAATCACGGAAATGTCGATGGAGCTGCAGGTCAAGCTGCTGCGCGTGCTGGAGACCGGGCGCTTCATGCGCGTGGGCTCCACCCAGACGCTGCAGACCGATGTGCGCGTGATCGCCGCCACCAACCGCTGCCCCTACGAGGCCGTGGCCAGCGGCAAGCTGCGCGAAGACCTGCTGTACCGCCTGAACGTCTTCCCCATCGAGCTGCCGCCGCTGCGCGAGCGCCTGACCGACGTTCCGCTGCTTGCGCAGCATTTCGTGGAGGCCATCTCCCAGCGCGAGGGCCAGGCCAAGCAATTCACGGCATCGGCCCTCAAGCAGCTTGCGCAATACAGCTGGCCCGGCAATGTGCGCGAGTTGCGCAATGCCGTGCAGCGCGCCTATGTGATGGAGCCCGGCCCGCTGGTGGGCCAGGAATGGCTGCCCCGGCCGCCCGTGGCCATTGCCCAGCAGCCGGTCCCGGTGCATCGGGCCGCCCACGCACTGCACCTGCAGCAAGTGCCTCAAATGCCGCAAATGCCACATATGCCGCAGGCGGGGTCCATGCCAATGAGCGTGCCAATGAACGCGCCAGTGAGCGCGCCACTGACCGCCCCCATCACCCCCACCATCACAGCGCATGCGCCCGCCGACCATGCCCATGCGGCCGCCACCTACGACCTGCCCGACACGGAGCCGGCCACCATACAGCTGCCCATCGGCATGACCATGGCGCAGGCCGAGCGGCTGCTCATCCAGGCCACGCTCAAGCAGTGCAAGTACCAGAAGGAACGCACGGCGGCCGTGCTCGGCATCAGCCTCAAGACCCTGTACAACCGGCTCAGGGACTATGCGGGCGGCAAAAAGGGCGAGACGGACGCCGAGCACGGCTGACACCCAAACTTGCAGGCACGCTGCTTGCCGCTTTGCTTGCACCTTCGTTGCAACCAAGGACAAGCCCATGGACTCCTCTCCTCCCCGCGCCTACGGTGTCTTCAAGCCCGTGGGCCACATGGTGGTCTCGTTTCCCACGGCTGCGCAGGCCGACGACGGCGTGGCCGCGCTGCAGGCGCTTGAGCTGCCCGCCCAGGACATCCAGCGCTATTCCGACCGGGAAATGCTGGCCCAGATCGATGAAGACCTGCGCCAGGCCAGCCCCGTTGCCGCCGTGGGCCAGGAGCTCAACCTGGTCAAGGCCCACCAGGCCCTGGCCGAACGCGGCTACCACTGGCTGGTGGTGCGCGTGGACAACGACGAGGCCGCACGCACGGCCGCCGATGCCCTGAAGGCCGCCGGCGCCGAGCGCGCCCAACTGTATGGCCGCTTCATCATCGAGGAATTGATAGAGCACGCCGCCGACCTGCCCCAGGTCAGCGAGTCGCCCGACCGGGGCCTGGATGCCCAGACGCCTTCGGGCCATGAGGCGGAGCGTGCAGAGCTGCGCCCCGCTTCGGACCAGGACACCGCCCCTGCCAAGCCGAGGCTCTGAACAGCCTGCAGGAGCCAGGCACGCCGATTGCCCTTGACAACCAACCGTAACTTTTTTTCAAGGGCAATGGCATGGACTTCCTCATCTGGCTGATGGTGGGTGGCCTGGTCGGCTGGATTACCAGCATGGTCACGAACACCCAGGCCGAGCAAGGCATTTTGCTCAACGTGGTCATAGGCGCCATTGGCGCACTGCTGGGCGGCTGGCTGCTGGCGCCGCTGCTGGGGCCTTCGGCCATGAATGCGCAGACGGAGGCGCCGGCCACCTCCATGTCCATCTTCGTCTCTCTGGCCTGCGCCGTTGCGCTGCTGGCCATCTTCAACCTGTGCAAGCCGAGCGTGCCGCGCTGAAAGCGGCCAGGCAGCCTGTCAGTCCAGCCTTTGCGCCAGGCAGTCCTGCGCCGCCATGGCCACGCGCGGCAGCACCAGTGAGACCGCCAGGCAGCGGCCATGCTCGCCCTCGGCCCGCACCACGCCGCCGCGCTCCAGGCACAGGCGGCGCGCCAGGCTCAGGCCGCAGGTGGCGTCCGCATCGGAATCGTTCAAGGGAGTGAAGACAGGCGGCGGGTCCTGCCTTTCCACACTGTCCAGCCGTGGCGCGCCCGCCTCGCCGGTACCGGAGCCGGTGCTGGCCGCACCCGACCTGTGGGCCAGGGCCTCGATGCGGATCTCCACCAGCGCATCCCCGCGAGAAGCTGCGGCCTGCTCCTGGTCCTGGTCCTCGGACAGGGGCCGGGCGGCCATGTGCACCTGCGCGCCATCGGTCAAAGCTTCGCGGATGGCGAGAAAAATGCTGATCAGCGCCAGTTCCAGCTCGTCCGGGTCCACGTGCACGCCCAATCGCGGCGCCGGCTGGCCGGGCTGACTGGCCTCGGCAGGCTCCGCCACCTCCAGCGCCATGCGCTTGCCCAGCACCACGGCCAGCGTGCCCTGCAGGCCGGGCAGCCAGCGGTACAGGTCCACCACCAGCGCATGCGTGCAATGGTGCGCCCCAAAACGCAGCAGTTGCTGCGTGAGGCGGCTGGCCGTGTCCACCGAGCGCAGCATGGCCTGGGCAGGCAGGCTCAGTGCCGGGTCCTCGGAGCGCCGCTCTATCAGATAGGCGCTGTTGCTCAGAATGCCCAGCTGGTTGTTGAACTCATGGGAAAACCGGCCTGCCAGCCGCCCCACCACCTGCAGACGTTCGCTCTGGAGACGGGCAGCGGCCTCTTCGAGGCCGGCAGCGTCCACCGCAGCGCCTTCTGACAGGCCGGCACCGCCGCCGCCCTGGCCCTGGTCTTGCGCATTGCCGCCCGTTGCCGGCAACACCAGGGAAGCGCTGCCCCGCAGCGCCAGCCGCGCCAATCCCAGGCCCGCCACCGCAAACAAAACGATGGCCACCCAGATCACCCCCTTCAGGGGCCGGGAGCATGCGGGGTCCAGCGCAGAACAGGGAGCCCAGCTCACCCAGGTCCAGCCCTGGGCGGACTTGCTGAAGAAGGCCCGCAGCGGCCCGCCCTGCGCATCTGGCAGATCCAGCCAGCCCTGCGAAGCTCCCTGCCCTGCGCCCTGACCTGCGCTTTGCTCTGCGCCTTGCCCCGCACTTCTCACGCCGGGCGCCGCCTGCGCCAGGCTGGCCGCCAGCCGCTCGCTGAAATCGGCGGGCAAGGCAGGCAGGTCGGCTGCCGCGCCGGGCCCGGCCGGCAGGGCGCGGCCTGTGCTGTCCACCAGAAAGCCGGGCCAGCCGGAGTCAAGCAAGGGACCCAGGGCCGCCAGCACCTGGTCGACGCCGGCCGCGCCCGGCTCCTTGTCCAGCAGACGGGCCACGGCCATGCTGCTGACGCGCGCGGCCTGCTCCTGCGCCGCATGCTCGGATTGGTAGGCGCGCAACAGCAGCCAGGACGAGGCCGCCAGCACAAAGACCAGCAAGGCCAGCAGCAGCAGGACCAACCTCAGGCGTATGGACATGGGATCTTCGGGCAGGGCATCACGCGGCGCCTCCCGTGGAACGGAATTCTGGGCCCCCGGGGGCGGGACCGTGTGGAAGCTGGTGGACTGGTACATGGCAAAGTTTGCAGAAAACCTTGCGCCCAAACGGCAATTTCTGCCGTGGACGCCATGACCGGCCCCGCTGTTCCAGAACCGATCTCCCGCAGCGGCGGCAAAACCCTGGGCCCCGTGCCGCCTGCGCAGGGAGACCACAGCAGGTTTCGTGCCCAAAGTGTATCCAGACGATTCGCCGCCCGCATGGCGGCATGGAGCTTGCGTCTTCGTGTCATTGCACCAAGGAGATGAAATGGGTTCCATGCACCTCAGGGCGGACATACGCCAGTCCCAGACGCTTTCTCCCCGCCTGCAGCTTGCGGTGCGGATGCTGCAGATGTCCTCGCTGGACTTTGCCGCCGTGGTGCGCAGCAAGCTGGAGGACAACCCGTTCCTGGAAGACCCGCAGGATGCGCAGTACGGCGAGTACGAACAGGGGCTGCTCGACGGCAAGGAGCTGGGTGAAGAGGGCCGGGAAGGCGGCATGGGCAGGCTGGCTCCGGAGGCAGGCCTGGCCCCGGACACCGGCATGGATGACGGCATCGGCATGGGCATCGGTATGGACATGGACCGCGACCTCCCCGGCATGCAGCACCCGCCCGACCCGGCCGACCACCTGCCCGGCCCCGCCACCGAACCCGCCGACGACCGCGACCTGTGGCTGGCCGACATGCATACGGGCGCGCGCCAGGGGGTGGATGGAGAAGGCACGGCCATGGATCTGGCCGCCTGCGAGACCACGCTGGCCATGCACCTGCACGGCCAGCTCAATGTGATGGCGATGACGCCACGCGACCTGTGCATGGCCCGGGCCATCGTGGAGTCGCTGGACGACGACGGCTATCTGCGCACCGACCTGCAGGAGTTGGCCGGCCTGCTGGCCCTCAGCCCCGCACCTGACGCGCAGGAAATGCTCATTGCCCTGCGCCTGGTGCAATCGCTGGACCCGGCCGGCGTGGCCGCCCGCAGCGTGGGCGAATGCCTGTTGCTGCAATGCCCGCAGATCGGCGATGCCCACCTGCGCCAGCTGGCCCAGGCCATGGTGCAGGACCACATGGATGCGCTGGCCGCCCGCGACGTGCCCCGGCTGGCCCGGGCGCTGCAGGTGCCGCCCGCGCAGATCACGCAGGCGCTGGACTGCATACGTCGGCTGAACCCCAGGCCGGGCTGGAACTTCGGCTCCTCCCACGTGTACTACATCGTTCCCGACGTGATCGTGCGCCGGGGCCAGAACGGCTGGAACGTGCACCTCAACCCCGCGGTCGTGCCGCGCGTGCGCCTGAACCGCGTCTACGAGCAGCTGTTTCAGCGCCACCGCCGCAGCGGCCAGAACCAACTGGCCGACCACCTGCAGGATGCGCGCTGGACGGTGCGCAACGTGGAGCAGCGCTTTTCCACCATCCTCGACGTGGCGCAGGCCATCGTGCGCAAGCAGCAGCTGTTCCTGGAGTTCGGCGCCATGGCCATGAAGCCGCTGGTGCTGCGCGAGATTGCCGAGGAAGTGGGCGTGCACGAGTCCACCGTCTCGCGCGTGACCAACAACAAATACATGGCCACGCCCACGGGCGTGTTCGAACTCAAGCATTTCTTCTCGCGCCCCATGCTCAGCGCCAGCGGCAATGCCTGCTCGGCCACGGCCATCCGCGAGTTGATCGTCGACATCATCGCGGCCGAGTCCGATGCCCGGCCGCTGTCGGATGTCGAAATCGCACGCCAGCTGAGTGCCCAGGGCCTGGTCGTGGCGCGCCGCACCGTCACCAAATACCGCCAGCTGCTGCGCATAGAACCGGCCGACCGGCGCAGGCGCCACGGCTGAAACCTGGCTTGGTGGCAAGCGGCGTGCCTGTCCAAAAGCCTGTCCGGCCCGTCCTGCCAAGCCCCACCGCCGTGCAGCGGCTTGTCGCTCCCGCAGGGCATGCCTTGTCCGACAGTTGCAGGCCGCCGCCCGGCCTAAGGTGAAAGCTCATGGACTGAAGGAGCCCGCCATGGACAACTCACCCCGCCGAATGCATGCCCCCCTCGAACGCCAGCGCAGCGAGAACAACCACATCCGCGACGGACGCTGGCCACTGCGCATAGGCGCACTCACCGCCGCCGTCGCACTGATCCTGGTGCTGATGTTCAACTTCATGGCCCCCAAGGGCCGGCTGGATGCGCCCAGTGCCACTGGAGCGACTGGAACGCCTTCGTCCTCACCGTTGCCCTCACCTTCGCCCTCACCCTCTCCCGCGACACAGCCCGCGTCGCCGCCCGCGCCTTCCGCCGCGCCGCAGCAGGCTGATCCGGCCACGACGCCTGCCCCCACCTCCACGCCTGCGCGCTGAGCGGGCATGCACTCCTCATCACCACACACCCGCCAAAGGACACGCACCATGAACCACCCCCTGCCCCACGCACCCAATATTCCCCAGGTGCCGACCACGCCCAACGACCCCGTGGCCCCCGATGATCCCAACCGCCAGCCCGGCCGCCCGCGCGGGCCCGAGCCCATCGACCCGCCCACCACGGCGCCGCCCATCGAGCTGCCACCGTCCCCGGAGCAGGAACAGACGCGCAAGGGAGAGTGACATGCCACAAGGTGACAAATCGGCCTATACCGATAAGCAAAAGCGCCAGGCCCGACATATCGAAGACAGCTACGAGTCGGGCGGCGTGGGCCACGAAGAAGCTGAAAAGCGCGCCTGGGCCACCGTGAACAGGCAAAGCGGCGGCGGCAAGCTGTCGGGCTCGGGCCGGGGCAGGCAAGCGGGCCAGTCCAATTCAAAATAACCGCGACTGCGGCCAAGCCCGAGACCCGCAATTGCCGTGGGAGAAAGTGTGAACTCAGAAGACAGTTTTCGATTCCTGCCGCAGCGCGGCGAAATGCCGGCACGCGTGCGCTCCCACGACTGGGCGGCCACGCCCCTGGGATCGCCGGACGGCTGGCCGCAGAACCTGCGCAACGCCGTTAGCCTGGCGCTGGGTTCGCGCTTTCCCATCACCATCTGGTGGGGCGAAGACTTCCGCCTGATCTACAACGATGGCTATATCCCCTTCCTGGGAACCAGCAAGCACCCCCAGGCGCTGGGCCAGGCCGGCGCGCACTGCTGGAGCGAGATCTGGAGCGATATCGGCCCCATGCTGGAAGGCGTGATGCGTACCGGCGAGGCCACCTGGTCCACCGACGCCCGCTACTTCTTCGACCGCGACCTGCCGCAGGAAGAAGTCTTCGTGACCTTCACCTACGGCCCCATCCTGGCCGATGACGGCGTCACCGTGCAGGGCGTGTTCTGCCCCTGCACCGAGACCACGGAAAAAATCGTCAGCCGCAGGCGCCTGGAGACGCTGCACCGCCTGGGCATACGCACGCTGGACATGCACAACGCCAGGGACGCCGCCCAGAAAGTCTGCGCCGTGCTGGACGAGAACCCCTACGACGTGCCCTTCGCCATCATCTACGAATGCGTGGACACCCCTGCCGCGGGCAGCGCAGGCGCCAGCGGCCCGGCCTTCAGGATGCTCTGCGCCACGGGCATGGATCTGGACATGGACCTGGCGGCCGACCCCTCGCGCTGGCCGCTGGACCGGGCCGTGCAATCCGATCCATCTGACCGAGCGGACCTAACGGACCAGGCGCATCAGGCGGATCAGGCGGCCCAGCCGGGCCAGCCCGTCAATGTGGAACTGGCGCCCCTGGGCCTGTACCTGCCCGGCGGCCCCTGGCCCGAGGCCTCGCGTCTGGCGCGCATCGTGCCTGTGCGCTGGTCGGGCGACGGCCAGGTCTCGGGCGTGATGGTGCTGGGCGTCAGCCCGCGCCGCCCGCTGGATGTGGACTATTGCGCCTTCCTCGACATGGTGGCAAGCCACACGGGCAGCGTGGTCGCGCACGCCCAGGCCTACGAGCAGGAAGCACGGCGCGCCAAGGCCCTGGCCGAGGTGGACCACGCCAAGACCGTGTTCTTCTCCAACATCAGCCACGAGCTGCGCACCCCGCTGACGCTGATGCTGGGCCCGCTGGAAGATGCCCTGCGCGAGCACGGCGGCCAGGTGCCGGCCGGGCAGACGCAGATGATCCACCGCAACGCGCTGCGCCTGCAAAAACTGGTCAACGCCCTGCTGGACTTCTCGCGCATCGAGGCCGGGCGCATGCAGGCCAGCTACGAGCCCACGGACCTGGCCCGCACCACGGCCGAGCTGGCCAGCATGTTCCGCTCGGCCGTGGAGCAAGCCGGCCTGCGGCTGCGCGTGGATTGCCCGCCGCTGGACGGACCGGTCCATGTGGACCGCGACATGTACGAAAAAATCGTGCTCAACCTGCTGTCCAACGCCTTCAAGTTCACGCTGCAAGGCGAAATCGCCGTGGCGTTGCGCGATGTGCCCGATGTGCACGATGCGCACGGCGCGGGCGGGGCCAATGGTGCGGTGGAGCTGTCCGTCACCGACACCGGATCGGGCATTGCGCCCCAGCACCTGCCCCATCTCTTCCAGCGTTTTCACCGCATTCCCGGCAAGCCGGCCCGCACGCACGAGGGCACGGGCATCGGCCTGGCCATGGTGCAGGAGCTGGCTCGGCTGCATGGCGGCACCGTCACGGTCAGCAGCACGGAGGGCGAAGGCAGCCGCTTCACCGTGCGCCTGCCCAGGGGGCATGCGCACCTTCCGGCCGAGCACCGGCCCGCGCGCCCGCCTGCCGCGCACCCGCAGGTGGATGAGGCCCTGCGCTGGCTGCCCGGCGAGCCCGCCCCGGCCGCCAGCGATGAAGCCAGGCCCATGCAGCGGGACATGCACGGTGGTGCCCTGACCCCGCGTGCCCGCATCGTCTGCGCCGATGACAACGCCGACATGCGCAGCTACATCGGCCAGTTGCTGGAGCCGCTGTATGAAGTGGAGATCGTGGGCGATGGCCGCGCCGCGCTGGCCAGCATCCACCGCCAGCGGCCCGACCTGGTGCTGGCCGACGTGATGATGCCCGTGCTCGACGGCTTCGAGCTGCTGCATGCGCTGCGCAGTGACGAGACCACGCGCGCCATTCCCGTCATCATGCTGTCCGCGCGGGCCGGCCAGGAGGCCCAGGTCGAAGGCCTGCGCGCGGGCGCGGACGACTACCTGGTCAAGCCCTTTTCGGCGCGCGAGCTGCTGGCGCGCATCGCATCGCTGCTGCAGCTGGTGCGTGTGCGCGAACAGGCCCACGCCGCCGTTCAGGCCAACGAGAAAAAGCTGCGCGCCATCATCGACCAGATGCCCGCGGGCGTGGGCGTCTCCGACATGAGCGGCACCATGGTATTGAGCAATGCGATCATGGACCGCTTCGTGCCGCGCGCCATTCCTTCCACCCTGGCGGACCGCATGCCGCGCTGGAAGGGATGGGATGACAAGGGCCAGCCCATTGCCCCCGAGAACTGGCCAGGCAAGCGCGCGCTGCGCGGCGAAGTGGTCATGCCGGGGCTGGAGATGCTGCACACCGACGACGATGGGCGCGAATGGTGGATGCGCGTCAGCTGCGCGCCGCTGCGCGATGACGACGGCCAGCTCATAGGCACCTGCTCCGTCATCCAGGACATCACCGAACTCAAACAGGCCGAGCACCACCTCAAGGAAGCCGACCGACGCAAGGACGAATTCCTGGCCACGCTGGCGCATGAGCTGCGCAATCCACTGGCGCCCATCAGCCACGGCCTGCAAATCCTCAAGCGCACCGCCAGCGGCGACGACAGCGTGCGCCACAGCCACGAGATGCTGGAGCGCCAGGTCAACCACATGATCCGCATGGTGGACGACTTGCTGGAGGTCTCGCGCATCACCACGGGCAAGGTCCAGTTGCGCAAGGAACTGGTGGACCTGAACGATGTGCTGCAAGGCGTGGTGGCGGCCAGCGGCGCGGTCATGGAAGCAGGCGGCCACCAGTTGCGCCTGGAACTGCCCGCCGCGCCCGTGTCGCTGCTGGCCGACCCGATGCGGCTGGCGCAGATGGTCTCCAACCTGCTCAACAATGCCGCCAAGTACTCGCACTCCGGCGGCCACATCGTTCTGGCCGCCTGGACCGATGGCGCGCAGGCCGTGGTCTCGGTACGCGACAACGGCATCGGCATCCCGCCCGCCCTGCTGGGCAAGGTGTTCGATCTGTTCATGCAGGTGGACCGCAACGGCCGCCGTGGGCAGGGCGGCCTGGGCATCGGGCTGACCCTGGTGCGCAGCCTGGTCGAGATGCACGGCGGCAGCGTGCAGGCGCTCAGCGAAGGCAAGGGCCAGGGCAGCGAATTCAGGCTGCACCTGCCCCTGCCCACGCAGGCGCAGCCCCTGGCAGGACAGCCACCGCATGCCCAGCCCGAGGATGCAACGGCCTTCGGCCGCATCCTGGTGGTCGATGACAACATAGACGCCGCCGACACCCTGGCCATGCTGCTCAGGCTGCTGGGCGCCGAAGTCGAGATTGCCCGCGACGGCCCCGGCGCCCTGGCCATGCACGCGGCGTTCAGGCCCGAAGTGGTGCTGCTGGACATCGGCCTGCCCGGCATGGACGGCCTGGAGGTCGCCCGCCGCATCCGTGCCGAGCACGGCCGCGACCAGGTCGTGCTGATCGCGCTCACGGGCTGGGGGCAGGAGGAGGACCTGAGACGATCGCGGGAAGCCGGCATGGACCACCACCTGGTCAAACCCGTGAGCTTCGACACGCTCGAGCGTCTGCTGGCGGGCCTGCGCCCCCTGCCCTGAGGGCTGCTTTTTCGCGCGAGAATTCGGGCTGCCCGATCCAGCTGCTCCAGACGCCACCGAGACCGATGACCGCCCTGCCCGCTTCCTCCGCCCCCAACCTTCCTCCCATCAACGCCGAGCGCCTGTGGCGCCGCGTGGAGACCCTGTCCGCCTTCACCCTGCCCGACGTGCCGTGGACGCGCCGCGCCTTCTCCCCTGAATTCGACCAGGCCCGCGCCTGGCTGCGCGGGCAGTTCGAGGCTGCGGGCATGCAGGTCCATCTGGATGAAGGCGGCAACCTGGTGGGCCGCCTGCCGGCTGCCCCAGGCCCGGTACAACGCGCCCCCATCTCCACCGGATCGCACTGCGACACCGTGATGATGGGCGGGCGCTTCGACGGCATCATCGGCGTGCTGGCCGGCATCGAGGTCGCGCACTGCCTGCACGAAAACGGCATCGCCCTGCAGCACCCGTTCGAGGTGATCGACTTCCTGTCCGAAGAACCCAGCGACTACGGCATCTCCTGCATAGGCAGCCGCGCGCTGTCGGGCAAGCTGGACGCCGCCATGCTGGCCGCCCGCAACCCGCAAGGCGAAACCCTGGCCGAAGGCATGCGCCGCATCGGCGCGCGGCCCGAGGTGCTGGACCGCCCGCTGCGCAGCGCCGGCGGCACGGCCGCCTTTGTGGAACTGCACATAGAGCAGGGCCCGGTGCTGGAGCAGCGCGGCCTGCCCATCGGCGTGGTGACGAACATCGTGGGCATACGCCGCGTGAGCTTCACCGTGCGCGGCCAGGCCGACCACGCAGGCACCACGCCCATGGACATACGCCAGGACGCGCTGGTGGGCGCGGCGCGCATCATCGATGCGGCCAACCGCAAGGCCGCTGCGCTCAGTGGCCAACCTCACTATGTGGTGGCCACCGTGGGCCGGCTATCGCTCACGCCCAATGCCTCCAATGCCGTGCCGGGCCTGGTCGAGATGATGATGGAAGTGCGCAGCGACCACGCCGGCGTGCTGGAGCGCTTCCCCGAGGAACTGCTGGCCGAAGTCCTGCCCGGCCTGGCCGCCTTGCGCGTGCGCGCCGAGATGGCCGACGTGAGCCGCTCCCGGCCCACGGACTGCGCCGCGCCCGTCATGCAGGGCGTGGAGCAGGCCTGCGACAACCTGGGCTACGCCCACATGCGCATGCCCAGCGGCGCCGGCCATGACGCCGTCTACATGGCGCCCACCGGACCCATGGGCATGATCTTCATCCCCTGCCTCCACGGCCGCAGCCATGCGCCCGAGGAGTGGATAGAACCCGCCCAGTTGCTGGACGGCACCCGGGTGCTGTACGAGACAGTGCGCGTGCTGGACAGGCAGTTGGCGCAGGGCTGAGCGCCTGGCCTGCGGCCAGGCACCAAGGCGGCATAAAATAGCCCGCTTCCCTCTGGAGCAGGCACAAGCTGCTCCTTGGTGGAAGCCCCTGTGGCACAGATTGCGGAAATCCGCCCAAATAGCGGGTTTCCCAATGCAAGATGGCGGAACCACCCTCCCCGATCATCGACAACCCACCGCATGGGCGGCCCGGCGCTGCCGGTCCGCTGCGAGAAGGTTGCACCGCCCCATCAGACCCTGGAGTTTCTTCTTTCATGTTCCGCCAACTGATCACCTGCACCGCCGTGGCCGCCGCCATGGGCATGAGCTTTTCCGCAGCCGCCCAAGGTGCGGCTGCCGACTATCCGAACAAGCCCGTGCGCATGATCGTGCCCTTCCCGCCCGGCGGCGGCACCGACATCCTCGCGCGTGTGGTGTCCAACAAGCTCACCGAAGTCAGCAAGTGGACCGTGGTGCCCGACAACCGCGCGGGCGCAGGCGGCACCATCGGCATCACCGAGGCCGCCAAGGCAGCGCCCACGGGCTACGACATGGTCATGGGCCAGAAGGACAACGTGGTCCTGGGCCCCTACCTCTACAAGAACCTGCCCTGGAACCCGGTCAAGGACCTGGTGCCCGTGGCCCACGTGGCCTACACGCCCATCGTGATCGCCACCAGCGTGAACTCGCCCTACAAGACCCTGGCCGACATCGTGGCCGCTGCCAAGCAGCACCCGGGCAAGGTGACCTACGGCTCGCCGGGCAATGGCACCAGCATCCACATCTCGGGCGTGCTGCTGGAGAAGGCGGCGGGCATCCAGCTGGTGCATGTGCCCTACAAGGGCTCCAACCCGGCCCTGATGGACGCGCTGGCCGGCAACGTGGACCTGCTGGTGTCCTCCGTGCCCTCGGCCATAGCCCAGATCAAGGCCGGCAAGCTGCGCGCCATCGCCGTCACATCGGCCAAGCGCTCGTCCTCGCTGCCCGACACGCCCACGCTGGCCGAAGCGGGCCTCAAGGGCTTTGACGTGAGCACCTGGTACGGCCTGTTCATGCCCAAGGGCACGCCAACGGCCATCGTGACCAAGGTCAACGCCGAAGTGAACAAGCTGCTGGCCATGCCCGAAGTGCGCGACGCCATCCAGACCCAGGGCGCCGAACCCCAGTCCATGAGCGTGGCCGACTTCGACAAGATGTTCCAGGCCGACTTCAAGCAGTCCAAGCAGATCGTCGAGTCCTCGGGCGCCAAGATCGAGTGACATGCCTGCGGTGCCAGGGCTGCATGCCCGGCACCGCCTGCATTGGCCAACGCCGCATTTCATTGATGCAGATCAGCCTGATCTGCATCAAGGAGCTATGTGACAGTCCCGTGAATACTTCTCTGGAAATCACCGAATTCCTGGAGAACGTCATGGCATTGCTGGTCTGGGTCCCCGAGCTGGACACCGGGATTGCAGAAATCGACCGGCAGCACCGCCGCATCGTCGATTACATCAACAAGCTCTACGAGCTGCGCTCGTCGCCCGACCGTGAGGCCCTGGGCGATGTCATCGGCGAGATGATCGACTACACCGTCTCGCACTTCGTGTTCGAGGAAAGCCTGATCGAGAGCGCCGGCTACATGTTCGCCGGTCCGCACAAGAAGGTGCACGAGCTGTTCACGCGCCGCGTGATCGAGATGCAGACCCGCTTCGATGCGGGCGAGGACGTGGCCGCCGAGCTGCACGGCATGCTCTCGCGCTGGCTGTTCAACCACATCCGCAACGAAGACACCGGCTACGTGGACTCGGCCAAGGCCTATCTGCGCATGGCGCGCGAGTCCAGTCCTGCCGCCGAGAAGGAAAGGCTCAAGAACGAAGTGCTGCAGGAGCTGGAACTGCAGCGCAAGAAAAAGGGCTGGCTGGCACGGCTGCTCAATCGCTGATCGCCCTCTCCCCTTGCAGCGCACCAACAAAAACGGCTCCCGAGGGAGCCGTTGACGTTTCACACGGCGAAGGGCCGAGCGGCCCGGTGATTACTCGCGCACCACCAGCACCGGCACGCGCACGGCGCCCAGCACGCGCTGGGTCACGCTGCCCAGCATCAGCTTTTCCAGGCCACGGCGGCCTTGCGAGCCCATGATGATCAGGTCGGCGCCCGTGCTCTCGAGCACGCGCACGATGCCTTCGTGCACCGCATGGCCTTCGCCCACCACGGTGGTGGCGGTGATGCCGGCCTCGTCGGTGATCTTCTTGACGGCGTCCAGCGTGGTGTTGGCCTCGGCCGTGGCCGCGCTCAGGTACTGCGACTGGCCGTAGGCGAAGTCGGCGCCCACGCCCGTGAACGGATAGGGGTCCACCACGTAGACCGCCGTCAGCGTGCTGCCAAAGGCCTTGGCCAGCTCCACGCCCTTGTGAACCGCCAGCATCGAGCTGTTGGAGCCGTCCACGGGAACCAGGATGTGCTTGAACATGCGTTTTCTCCTTTGTGCTTGGCCGCCGTCAACAATCGGGGGCGGCCGGGTCGATGAACCAAAGTGTGCGCCCATCATGCGCCAGCATCTTGAGCTGCATCAATCCTTGCGGCGACGCGTCAGCTCCGAGCCCTGGAAACCCTGACGGCGATAGGTCAGCACCAGGGTATCGCGCACGCCGCCCGGCTGCTCTGGCTGGATGGGCGTGGTCTCGTGGATCATGCGGGCATCGTCCAGCAGCATCACCGACCAGGGCTCGGTCAGCGTGAAGCGCTGGCCGCTGGGGCCCGTGGCCTCGAAGATGCGCGTCTCGCCGCCCTTCACGCCCTCGCGCCCGACCAGGATCACGGCCACCAGATCCACGCCGTCGCGGTGCGCGCCTTCGGGCGTGGGCCGGCCAATGCCGTCCGTGGTGTCGATGCGGAACTGGTGGGACTCGATGAACCAGCGCTCGTGCTGCACATCATTGCCCTGGGCGCAGAACACCTGGTCGGACAGGCCCGCCAGCGCCAGCAGCAGCCGGCTCCAGGTGGCGCTTTGCGCCGTGGCGTCACGCATGGGATCGAACATGCGCAGCATGCCGCCATGCAGGGCGTTGTATTCCACAGGCTGCCAGTGCGCGCGGTGCTCCACCTGCTGCAGCCCGTCCTGCCCGGCAATGAAGCAGGAATGGCGGCGGCGCCGGTAGCGCCCGCCGTCCTTCAGAAAGGCATCGGGCGGCAGTTGGGCCCAGTCGGCATCGAGCGCATGCAGCTCGGTCAATGACACGCCTGCCCAGGCCGCGAATTCATCGGGGCGCAGCACCGCATAGCCTGCGTCGCGCAGCGACTGCGCTGCATTCTGGGGGGCGATATAGGGAGGGGGAAACGTGATGTGCGCCATAACCCGACAAGCTTACTCCTCGCCCGCACCCGTCCGGGCGAGGCGGGCTGCAAATTTGCGCAATGCTGTGGCGACAGGCGCGCATCAATGCGGGCGCAGCCCCTCGCTATTGCCCTGGGCTCACACCAGCGGCAACCCCACATAGTTCTCCGCCAGCGAGGTCGAGCCTGCACGGGAGTTGACGATGTAGTCCAGCTCAGCCTCCTGCACCTTGGTGTCGAAGCCGCCTGCATCGGGGAAGCGGTGCATGAGCGAGGTCATCCACCACGAAAAACGCTCGGCCTTCCAGACGCGGCGCAGGCATTGCTCGGAGTAGCCGTCGATGCCTTCGGGCGCCTTGTCGCGGTAGTACTGCGCGAAGGCGCTGGACAGGTAGCCCACGTCCGAGGCGGCCAGGTTCAGGCCCTTGGCGCCCGTGGGCGGCACGATGTGGGCCGCGTCGCCGGCCAGGAACAGGCGGCCGAAGCGCATGGGCTCGGTCACGAAGCTGCGCAGCGGGGCAATGCTCTTTTCCAGCGAGGGGCCGGTCACCAGGCGCTCGCGTGCCTCGGGGTCCAGGCGCAGGCGCAGTTCGCTCCAGAAGGCTTCGTCGCTCCAGTCCTCGACCTTTTCGGTCAGCGGCACCTGCAGGTAGTAGCGGCTGCGCGTGGCGCTGCGCTGGCTGCACAGTGCGAAGCCGCGCTCGGTCTGGGCGTAGATCAGTTCGTGCGAGACGGGCGGCGTGTCCGACAGCAGGCCCAGCCAGCCGAAGGGGTAGACCTTCTCGAAGGTGCGCACCTTGTCCTGGGGCACGCTGGCGCGGCAGATGCCGTGAAAGCCGTCGCAGCCGGCGATGAAGTCGCATTGCAGCTCATGGACCTGGCCGTCCTTCTCATAGCGCACGACGGGGCTGTCGCCATCGAAGCCCATGGGCTGCACGTTGCCGGCCTCGTAGACCGTGGTCAGGCCCTCGGCGGCGCGCACTTCCATCAGGTCGCGCGTGACCTCGGTCTGGCCGTAGACCATGACGCGCTTGCCGCCGGTCAGGCCGTGCAGGTCGATGCGGTGGCGCTGGCCGCCGAACAGCAGCTCGATACCGTCGTGCGGCAGGCCTTCTGCGCGCATGCGGGCGTCGGCACCGGCCTGCTCCAGAAGGTCCACCGTGACCTGTTCGAGCACGCCGGCACGGATGCGGCCCAGCACGTAGTCGGCGCTGCGCTGCTCGATGATGACGTTGTCTATGCCCGCGCGGTACAGCAGCTGGCCGAGAAGCAGGCCGGCAGGGCCTGCACCGATGATGGCGACTTGGGTGCGCATTGATTTGTCTCCGTTGCGTTGTTCGATGTCATGGCCGGTTCATGCCATGGCCTGCGCCCGAGATTAGTTTTGAGGCAGCGCAAAGACGAGGGGCTGCAGCACGCGTTGCGCGGTGATCGCGCAATCTGCGCGACAATCGCGCACTACCTGCATGCCCGCCCTCCCCGCCCATGAACCAGCCCTTTCCCATCGACCCGGATGACTTCATCGCCGGACTGGCCAAGGGCCTGGCCGTGCTGGAGAGCTTCGACACCGAGCGCCAGCGCCTGAACGCCACCATGGCGGCCGAGCGCTCTGGCATCACGCGCACGGCCGCGCGCCGCCATCTGCTGACCTTGACGCACCTGGGTTACCTGGAGACGGACGGCAGCCATTTCTGGCTGGCGCCCAAGGTGCTGCGGCTGTCGGGCAGCTACCTGGCCTCGGCGCGGCTGCCGCGCATCGTCCAGCCCGTGCTCTACCGGCTGGCGGCGCAGACCCAGCTGTCGTTTTCCTGCGTGGTGCGCGATGGCCACGAGGTGGTCATCGTCGCGCGCAGCGCCCTGCACGAGCGCGGCCAGCGCCTCATGGCCCATGGCCTGCACCTGGGCAGCCGCCTGCCCGCCCACGCCACCTCCACGGGCCGTGTGCTGCTGGCCGCCCTGCCTGCGGCCGAGCTCAGGCAATGGCTGGCCTCGCACGATCTGCGGCGCCTGACCGCCCACACGGTGACGGACAGCGCAGCGCTGGAAGGCGTGCTGGACGAAGTGCGCCGACAGGACTTCTGCCTGGCCCTGGAAGAGCATGAGCTGGCCGTGCAGGCCCTGGCCGTGCCGCTGCGCAACATGGAGGGCCGCACGGTGGCCGCGCTCAACATCGTGACCTCGCCCCAGCGCATGGCGCCGGCCGACATGGCGGCCGAGCTGCTGCCGCTGCTGCAGGAGGCGGCGCGGGAGCTGCGGCCGCTGCTCTGAGGCCTGGCTGAACTGCCGCCGTCGCTGCAGCCGCTCAGAGCGGCGCGCACACCTGCTGGCTCAGTTCGCGCAGGGCCAGCGAGGTCTTGCGGATCAGCGGCGTGGCCTTTTTCTTGGCCGACTGCGCCAGGCACAGCGTACTCACCACATGGGGCGATTCGATGGGAATGCCCACCAGCTCGGCATCGGTCAAGTGGCTGCGCATGGCGCTGTCGGTCAGCGCGGCGTAGCCGTAGCCGCCGCGCACCAGGTCCAGGATGGCCGGCACGCTGGACACTTCCCAGACCACGTTGAGCTTGACCTGGGACAGCGTGGCCTGCGCTTCCATCAGCTTGCGGAAGATCTGGCCGTGCTGCGGCATGATCAACGGAAACTGCGACAGCTCGTCAAAGCGCACGCCGCTGCGCCCACCCAGGGTGCGCGCCGGGCCGATCAGGCACAGGCGCTCTTCCAGCACGGGCGTGACCTCGATGTGCGGATGCGGCTCGGGCGTATAGACCAGGCCCAGGTCCATGCGGCCCGAGGTCAGCCATTCGGCGATGTTCATGGAAAAGCCCTCGACCACGGCCAGGCGGGCCTTGGGCATGTCCTTGCTGAACAGGTCGATCAGCGGCAGCGTCAGGCGCCGCGCCAGGCTGGGCGGCAGGCCCACCACGATGCGGCCCACGGGCTCGTCGCGCTGGCTGCCCAGATCCTCCTTGGCCAGCGCCACGCGCTGCATGATGGCGTGGCCGTGCTCCAGCAGGCGGCGGCCCGCGTCGGTCAGCGTCAC
>NZ_JAELTK010000289.1:0-314 GCF_016428765.1 Delftia sp. ASV31 | reverse complement strand
CCCCCCCCCCCCCCCCCCCCCCCCCCCCCCCCCCCCCCCCCCCCCCCCCCCCCCCCCCCCCCCCCCCCCCCCCCCCCCCCCCCCCCCCCCCCCCCCCCCCCCCCCCCCCCTCTTTAATGATCCGGCGACCACCGAGATCTACACTGTTCGCATTTCGTCGGCAGCGTCAGATGTGTATAAGAGACAGGGATGGCATCGTGCTGCACCATGCGCTGGCTCAGCAGCCGGTGGGCAATGCGGGCATCGGTATCGAAGACCTCGCGCAGCGACTGCAGGCGCCCATGCGCCAGCCAGGCCGCGCCGCAGCCTGCGGC
>NZ_JAELTK010000288.1:0-314 GCF_016428765.1 Delftia sp. ASV31 | reverse complement strand
CCCCCCCCCCCCCCCCCCCCCCCCCCCCCCCCCCCCCCCCCCCCCCCCCCCCCCCCCCCCCCCCCCCCCCCCCCCCCCCCCCCCCCCCCCCCCCCCCCCCCCCCCCCCCCCTTTTAATGATCCGGCGACCACCGAGATCTACACTGTTCGCATTTCGTCGGCAGCGTCAGATGTGTATAAGAGACAGGGCCTGGCCTGCATCCCCGGGCGCGAAGCGGAATTTGCCCAGGGCATGGAACGCGCCGTGGCCTACGCCCGGGCCCTGGGCTGCCCGCGCATCCACGTCATGGCCGGGCTCAAGCCCGCAGGCGCCA
>NZ_JAELTK010000287.1:0-314 GCF_016428765.1 Delftia sp. ASV31 | reverse complement strand
CAGCACCTTGACGGCGAATCCCTGGCGCGCCAGGGCCAGCGCGGCCGCCACGCCGCCAATGCCGCCGCCCGCCACAAGAACGGGCAGCGCCCGGGAAGAAATGCTGGTGCTCATGGATGTCCTGTGCCTGTCTCTTATACACATCTGACGCTGCCGACGAAATGCGAACAGTGTAGATCTCGGTGGGCGCCGTATCATTAAAAAGGGGGGGGGGGGGGGGGGGGGGGGGGGGGGGGGGGGGGGGGGGGGGGGGGGGGGGGGGGGGGGGGGGGGGGGGGGGGGGGGGGGGGGGGGGGGGGGGGGGGGGGGGGGGG
>NZ_JAELTK010000286.1:0-314 GCF_016428765.1 Delftia sp. ASV31 | reverse complement strand
TGTATCCGTTGCGTAACAGTTGATGACAGCGCTGGTGCCGGGTGCGGGGGCGGCCGTGGACCCCGCATCCGGAGCCTTTCGCGGGGGATGCGGCGACAGTGGATAATCCGCGGCAATGTCTTCCACCTGTCTCTTATACACATCTGACGCTGCCGACGAAATGCGAACAGTGTAGATCTCGGTGGTCGGCGTATCATTAAAAAGGGGGGGGGGGGGGGGGGGGGGGGGGGGGGGGGGGGGGGGGGGGGGGGGGGGGGGGGGGGGGGGGGGGGGGGGGGGGGGGGGGGGGGGGGGGGGGGGGGGGGGGGGGGGGG
>NZ_JAELTK010000285.1:0-314 GCF_016428765.1 Delftia sp. ASV31 | reverse complement strand
CCCCCCCCCCCCCCCCCCCCCCCCCCCCCCCCCCCCCCCCCCCCCCCCCCCCCCCCCCCCCCCCCCCCCCCCCCCCCCCCCCCCCCCCCCCCCCCCCCCCCCCCCCCCCTTTTTTAATGATCCGGCGACCACCGAGATCTACACTGTTCGCATTTCGTCGGCAGCGTCAGATGTGTATAAGAGACAGGCCCCTTCTCGACCAACGGCGCCCTCGTCCTGGCCAATGCCAAGGGCGTGGACCGCGACCGCTTCTTCCGCCAGCTGATGGTCTACGGCGGCCTTGTCACCCTGGTGGCGCCGCTGCTCGTGTGGCT
>NZ_JAELTK010000284.1:0-315 GCF_016428765.1 Delftia sp. ASV31 | reverse complement strand
GTGCCGCCGCGGTTGACCACCACGTCGTTCATGGCCAGGGCCTCGAACACGCACTGGCCGTCGCGGATCACGCGGGCGCACATCAGGGGACGCAGGTCCTCCTCGTATTCGCCCTGCAGCATGGGCGCTGTCTCTTATACACATCTGACGCTGCCGACGAAATGCGAACAGTGTAGATCTCGGTGGTGGCCGGGTCATTAAAAAGGGGGGGGGGGGGGGGGGGGGGGGGGGGGGGGGGGGGGGGGGGGGGGGGGGGGGGGGGGGGGGGGGGGGGGGGGGGGGGGGGGGGGGGGGGGGGGGGGGGGGGGGGGGGGG
>NZ_JAELTK010000283.1:0-315 GCF_016428765.1 Delftia sp. ASV31 | reverse complement strand
CCCCCCCCCCCCCCCCCCCCCCCCCCCCCCCCCCCCCCCCCCCCCCCCCCCCCCCCCCCCCCCCCCCCCCCCCCCCCCCCCCCCCCCCCCCCCCCCCCCCCCCCCCCCCCCTTTTTAATGCTCCGGCCACCACCGAGATCTACACTGTTCGCATTTCGTCGGCAGCGTCAGATGTGTATAAGAGACAGGGTCATGATCGTGGGCGGCGCGGCCATCGTCGAGATGATCTACCACCTGCAGCTCAATGCGGCCCTGGGTCCCCAGGTCTCGTTCATGGGCGTGCAGCTCGATACCAGCTCGGCATCGACCTGGACC
>NZ_JAELTK010000282.1:0-315 GCF_016428765.1 Delftia sp. ASV31 | reverse complement strand
CCCCCCCCCCCCCCCCCCCCCCCCCCCCCCCCCCCCCCCCCCCCCCCCCCCCCCCCCCCCCCCCCCCCCCCCCCCCCCCCCCCCCCCCCCCCCCCCCCCCCCCCCCCCCCTTTTTTAATGATACGGCCACCACCGAGATCTACACTGTTCGCATTTCGTCGGCAGCGTCAGATGTGTATAAGAGACAGGGACGGAGCCGCCTGCCACACGAGTCGGATGACCCGGCTGCTGCCGGCAACGGCTGCCTTCGCTATGCTCGAACCATGTCCCAAGCCACCATCGCCCCCCTCGCCGAATCCTCTCTTGCCCTTGCAT
>NZ_JAELTK010000281.1:0-315 GCF_016428765.1 Delftia sp. ASV31 | reverse complement strand
CCCCCCCCCCCCCCCCCCCCCCCCCCCCCCCCCCCCCCCCCCCCCCCCCCCCCCCCCCCCCCCCCCCCCCCCCCCCCCCCCCCCCCCCCCCCCCCCCCCCCCCCCCCCCCCTTTTTAATGATACGGCCACCACCGAGATCTACACTGTTCGCATTTCGTCGGCAGCGTCAGATGTGTATAAGAGACAGGTTCATGACCATCACCGAGCATGACGGCGACAACTTCCGCTACAGCGCCTCCTACCTGGGCGTGGCGCGCAGCGACGATCTGGTGCTGGTGCAGCTCACGGTCAGCAACACCCGCAGCCTGGAGCAG
>NZ_JAELTK010000037.1:0-55378 GCF_016428765.1 Delftia sp. ASV31 | reverse complement strand
GGTGGACATGTTCAAGAGTGCCTTCAGTCAGCTGCACAACGCGCAGGCGCCGGCCGCACCGGGCGCCATCGCCGCACCGGGCGCCATCGCCGCACTCGCCGGGCTGGAGCGTTCCGTGCAGTCCCTGCAAAGCGGCCTGGCCGATTTCCAGGCCAGCTTCAGCGGTGATTTCGAGAACACCAATGAATTCGGCGCCGTGACCGAAATCGGCCGCGCCGAGTACCAGGTGGGCCAGAAGACCACCCGGCAGTCCCGCGGCAGGGAGGGCGAGTCGATCGCCCAGGTGGTGACCGAGTCCCTGAACGCCGAGTCCAAAAAGGCGCGCAACCGCAGCATGCTGGATCTGCAGTCGGGCAACTATGACCTGACCAAGGTGCAGGACAGCCGCACCATCACCACGCTGATCGAGACAGCCGGCAAGCAGGTCACCGGCGCGCTGCGCAAGACGCAAGAGCGCCAGATGCAGACGTGGGACCAGCTGGTGGAGCACCGCACCCAGCAGCACCGCGAAACGCCCGGCGGGCGCAGCTTCACTGAGCAACTCGCGCTGAGGTAGTCGCGCTGAGATAGTCGCGTTGAGGTAGTCGCGGCGCGGGCCGGGCCGCGTGTCGTCGTTGTGTCACAAAACTTCCGTATAAGAAGTTTTTTTGAACAAGACATGACAACGGCCCGCGCGTTCATGACCGAATTTCATCTTGCCGTCATCCAGGGCGGAGCCTCTCAATGAACGCGCGCCGTGCTTTGGCGGCGGGGCTGGCGGCGCTGCTGCTGGCGGCCGTGGGCGGCGGCATCTGGTACTCGCGCACGGCCCTGGTGCAGGACCGCCAGGCGCAGCTGACGCAGCAGCAGTCCGTGACGGCACGCGGCCTGATCGGCTCCGAGAAGGAAGCCTTCTTCCAGGACGAGCGCGTGCGCGACGTGCTGGCGCGCCACGGCGTGACGGTGACGGTGCAAAAGGCCGGCTCGCGCAGCATTGCCAACAGCTACGACCCCAAGCAGTACGACTTCGGCTTTCCCTCGGGGGCGCCGGCTGCGGCCCAGCTCAAGGCGGCGGCCAGGGCCGGCACGGTCTACACGCCGTTCTACACGCCCATCGTGTTCGCCAGCTGGCGGCCCATTGCCGAGATCCTGATCGCCAACGGCGTTGCGCAAAAGCAGGGCGACTTCTTTTACGTGACCGATCTGCCGGCCCTGCTGGCCATGGCCGGCAAGGGCACGCGCTGGCGTGACCTGAAGGCCTCCGGCGCCTTTGCCACCGGCAAGGCCGTGCTGCCCGCCAGCACCGATGTGCGCAGCTCCAACAGCGCGGCCATGTACCTGGCGCTGGCCAGCTATGTGCTCAACGGCCAGCAGGTGGTGCAAAGCCCGGCCGACCTGGAGCGCGTGCTGCCCCAGGTGGGGCCGCTGTTTTTGCGCCAGGGCTTCCAGGAAAGCTCGTCGGCCGGCCCCTTCGAGGACTACCTGGCCCTGGGCATGGGCAAGGCGCCGCTGCTGGTGGCCTATGAATCGCAGCTGGTGGAGTTCCTGCTGCGCCACCCGCAGCGCAGAAGCGGCGAGATGGTGATGCTCTACCCGCAGCCCACGCTGTATTCCAAGCATGTGCTCGTGCCCTACACGCCTGCAGGCGATCGCGTGGGCCAGCTGCTCGAATCCGATCCGCAACTGCGCGCATTGGCGCAGGAATACGGCTTTCGCACCGGCGGCGACACGCACGGGCCCGAGCGCTGGGCCGGGCAGGGCGT
Source organism: Delftia sp. ASV31 (assembly GCF_016428765.1). Lineage (NCBI taxonomy): Bacteria > Pseudomonadati > Pseudomonadota > Betaproteobacteria > Burkholderiales > Comamonadaceae > Delftia > Delftia sp. ASV31. Next base: position 53,636 of record NZ_JAELTK010000037.1, on the reverse strand, counting down.
GCAGGCGCCCGCGCAGCTGGTGGATGTGATCGAACCGCCCAGCCAGGAGTGGCTGGAGCGAATGATCGTGGACATGGAGCAGCGCTTCAAATGACCGAACGTTCCAGGAGCAACCGATGAGCAACACCCCCCAGACCACCACGGCCAGCGCCGCTGTGGCCGTGCCTGCACAGGCGCAGGATTTCGTGCTGGAGCCGCCTGCGCCCGCCCTGCCCGTGCCCATCGAGTCGGCCAGCGGCAAGGTCCGCCTCAAGGCCGAGGAAGTGCAGCAGCTGGACGCGCAGGTGGCGCAGTTCATCGACGACATCACCGCCAACGACAGCCAGTCGCCCGCGTTCAAGGGCGCGGTCGAGCGCATCCACGGCATGGGCAACAAGGAGGTGCAGGCCGCTGCCGCTGTCTCCAACCGCATGCTGGAGCGCCCCGTCAAGACGCTGAACAACGGCCTGTTCGACCAGGGCAGCCAGATCGGCCAGGGCCTGATCGACCTGCGTCGCCAGGTGGAGGCGCTGGACCCCTCGCGCCAGGACGACCTGTTCAAGCCGCGCAAGCTGCTGGGCCTGATCCCCATGGGCAACAGGCTGGTGGACTACTTCGACAAGTTCCAGTCCAGCCAGAGTCACCTGAACGCCATCATCGACAGCCTCAAGCGCGGCAAGGATGAGCTGCTGCGCGACAACGCCGCCATCGAGCAGGAAAAGGCCAACCTGTGGGGCCTGATGGAGCGGCTGGAGAAATACATCCACATCGGCAAGAAGCTGGACGCGGCGCTGGAGGCCAAGGCTGCACAGCTGGACGCCAGCGACCCCGAAAAGGCCCGCGTGGTGCGCGAGGACATGCTGTTCTACGCACGCCAGAAGGTCACCGACCTGCTCACCCAGATGGCGGTGAACGTGCAGGGCTACCTGGCGCTGGACCTGGTGCGCAAGAACAACCTCGAACTGGCCAAGGGCGTGGACCGCGCGACCACCACCACGGTCTCCGCCCTGCGCACGGCTGTCATCGTGGCGCAGGCGCTGGCCAACCAGAAGCTGGTGCTGGACCAGATCACGGCGCTGAACACCACCACGGGCAACCTGATCGCCGGCACCAGCGAGCTGCTGCGCGAGCAAAGCGGGAAGATCCACGAGCAGGCGGCCGGCAGCACCATCGACATCGCCAAACTTCAGCAGGCCTTCGGCAACATCTACCAGACCATGGACGCCATGGCCGACTTCAAGGTCAAGGCCCTGGCCTCCATGCAGACCACGGTGGACACGCTGTCGCAGGAGGTGGACAAGTCCCGCGCCTATCTGGAAAAGAGCCGCCGCGAGGCCGTGCGCGAGGCGCTGCAGGCGCCCGCCGGCGAGGTGGTGCTGTGAGCATGTTCCGGCGCCTGGCGGCCTGGTGGCTGCTGGGCCTTGCGCTGGCCCTGGCCGGCTGCGGCAAGTCGCCCGAACCCGCGCAGCAGGCCGCCGCCAAGTCCGATCCGTCCGCCGCTCCCCAGGGTGCATTCACCGTGCTGGCCGGCTCCGAGCTCAAGGACGTGGCGCCCGCGCTGGAGCAGGCCGCCACGGCGGCGGGCGTGCCGCTCAAGCTCAGCTATGCGGGCACGCTGGAGATGGTCGAGCGCATCAATGCGGGCGAGCAGTACGACGCCATCCTGCCGCCCAATGGCGCCTATCCCGCGCTGGCGCTGGCGAACAAGCCGCTGGCGCGCGAAAAGCTTTTCTACTCGCGCGTGGCCCTGGGCGTGAAGGCCCCCGTGCTGCAAAAGCTGGGCTGGGACAAGGCACCGCCCACCTGGGCCGACATCGCACGCGCTGCCGCCCAGGGCCGGCTGCGCTACGGCATGACCAATCCGGCCAGCTCCAACACCGGCATGAGCGCGCTGTTCGCCGTGGCCTCTGCCGTGGCCGGCAAGACCGAGGACCTGGACGCCAGGGAGGTCAATGCCAAGGTGCTCAAGGACTTCCTGTCGGGTCAGAAGCTCACCGCCGGCAGCTCCGGCTGGCTGGCCGAGGCCTTCGAGCGCGAGCCCGGCGCCGTCGATGCGCTGGTCAACTACGAGGCCGTGATCCTGCGCCTGAACGAGAAGCTGCCCGCCGCCGACCGGCTCACCCTGGTCTACCCGCGCGACGGCGTGATCTCGGCCGACTATCCGCTGATGCTGCTCAACGCTGCGCGGCGCGCAGACTATGACCGGCTGGTCGCCCAGTTCAAGGCCCCCGCCTTCCAGGGCCAGCCGCTGCGCCAGGCCCAGCTGCGCCCCGCCAGCCCCGAGGCACAGGCCAGCCCGGCGCTGCCCACGGCGCCCGTGGTGGAGTTGAGCTTTCCGAACCGGCTGGAGGTGATCGATGCCGTGCTCTCGGCCTACCAGAGCGATCTGCGCCGCCCGGCCACCAGCATCTTCGTGCTGGACGTGAGCGGCTCCATGAAGGGTGCACGGCTGGCGCAGATGAAGGAGGCGCTCAAGCTGCTGTCCGGCGCCGAGGCATCGGCCGCCAGCCAGCGCTACGCCGCCTTCCAGGCGCGCGAACGCGTGCTGCTGATTCCGTTCTCGGGCCTGGTCGGCCAGCCCGCGCGCGTGCAGTTCGCGGCGGGCGACCTGCAGGCCGCAAGCGCCCAGGTGCTGGCCTATGCCGACAGCCTGGTGGCCGACGGCGGCACGGCCATCTATGACGCGCTCACGCTGGCCCAGCAGCAGGCACGCCAGGAACTGCGGGCCGATCCCGAGCGCTTCGTCAGCATCGTGCTGCTGACCGATGGCGCCAACACGGCCGGCCGCGACTGGGCCGCATTCGAGCGCGAGCAGCGCATGGCGCGCGACGGCGGCGCGCCGCTGGTGCGCGTCTTTCCCATCATCTTTGGCGAGGCGCAGTCCGGCGAAATGCAGGCCCTGGCCGCGCTGACGGGCGGGCGCGCCTTCGATGCGCGCAACACCGGCAAGAGCGGGCTGCCGCTGGTGTTCAAGGAAATCCGGGGCTACCAGTGACAGCGCCGCCAGCGATCGGACCTGCCTGATGCGCCGCCTGCAGCTTTTCTTCTACGGCAACGGCAACCTCGCCGGGCTGGCGCTGGCCCTGCTGGGGCCGGTGCTGCTGTTCGCGGGCGTGATCGGTGCCGGCTGGGGCTGGATCACGCTGGGCCTGTACGTCGCGGGCCTGCTGCTGGGCTGGGCCCTGCAGCCCGCGGGTGCCAGCTTCGAGCGGGCGCTGCAGCAGCACTGGAGCGCCGAGGACATCCGCGAACGCATCGACGAGCTGGTGCAAAAGGCCCGCCCGATGCTCACGCCCGAGATGCAAAAGCACCTGGACAGCGTGCGCGGCTCGGTGCACGAGGTGCTGCCCTCGCTGGCCGAGGCCGGCCCGGTCTTCAACGACGGCCTGTTCACCGTGCGCGAGACGGTGCTGCAGTACCTGCCCGCCACGCTGTCGCACTATGCGGCGCTGCCGCCGCTGTTCCGTGTCACCCAGCCCGTGCAGGACGGCAAGACGGCCAGGCAACTGCTGACCGAGCAGCTGGCGCTGCTGGCCGGGCAGATGCAGCAGGTGGTGGCCCATGTGGCGGCCAGCGATGCGCAGGCGCTGCTGGCCAACGGGCGCTTTTTGAAGCAGAAGTTCGACCAGCCGGATTTCCTGAAATAGAGCACCCCCTGAGCGGCTGCGCCGCTTCCCCCTCTCGAGGGGGACGACACCTTCGGTGCGGGGCGGCCCTTCCTCGGTGTCCCTGAGTTGGGCAGCGCGTGTTCATGGATTGGGGCTGTGTTAGCATGCTTCGCCATGCAGCCTGCTGCATTCCCGTCTTCCAGACACTTGAACTCTCGATCCAAGACAGCCATGAACGGTACGCCCGTTTCGATCATCGTTGCACAGTGGTGGCGCTTCCAATAAGGAAGCGGCACGTCGTTGCGGTTGCGTACCGCGCCTTGCCGCCGTGACGGCAGCAAGGCTCACCCAGCAGATGGCTCCCCGGCACGGCGGCTCCCAGAACCCAGGAGATTGCCCAGATGCCCTCAGATTCCCTCTTCCAGACCCAGGCAGCATTGCGCGCATTCCCGCGCCAGCCTTCGCTGCGGCATGCCCGCGCCACCCGATTTTCCCTTTGAGACCCAGGAGCCGGTATGACCAGACTGCTGATGATCGACAACTACGACAGCTTCACCTACAACATCGTCCAGTACTTCGGCGAGCTGGGTGCCGATGTCACCGTGGTGCGCAATGACGAGGCCACGCTGGACGAGGTGATCGCCCTGGTCGAGCGCGAGAAGATCGACCGACTTGTGATCTCGCCCGGCCCCTGCTCGCCGGCCGAAGCCGGCATTTCCGTGGCCGCCATCCAGCACTTCGCGGGCCGCCTGCCCATCCTGGGCGTGTGCCTGGGCCACCAGAGCATTGGCGCGGCCTTCGGCGGCGACATCGTGCGCGCGGGCCAGCAGATGCATGGCAAGACCAGCGTCATCACCACCGACCGCAAGGGCGTGTTCGCCGACCTGCCCGAGCAGTTCACGGTCAACCGCTACCACTCGCTGGCCATTGCGCGCTCCAGCCTGCCCGAATGCCTGGAGATCACGGCCACCAGCGAGGACGGCGAGATCCAGGGCGTGCGCCACACCAGCCTGGCCATCGAGGGCGTGCAATTCCACCCCGAGAGCATCCTCACCGAGCATGGCCACGCCATGCTCAAGAATTTCCTGGAACAGAAGGCCTGAGCAGGCCGGCACCCAACCGAGACACCGCAATGACCCAGATCACCCCCCAGGAAGCGCTGCAGCGCACCATCGAGCACCGCGAAATCTTCCACGACGAGATGCTGCACCTGATGCGCCTGATCATGCGCGGCGAGCTGTCGCCCGTGATGACGGCCGCCATCGTCACCGGCCTGCGCGTGAAGAAGGAGACCATCGGCGAGATCACGGCCGCGGCCGAGGTCATGCGCGAGTTCTCCAACAAGGTCCATGTGGAGGACAAGCGCCACCTGGTGGACATCGTGGGCACGGGCGGCGACGGCGCCAACACCTTCAACATCTCCACCTGCTCCATCTTCGTGATCGCGGCGGCGGGCGGCAAGGTCAGCAAGCACGGCGGGCGCAGCGTCAGCAGCAAGAGCGGCAGCGCCGACGCCATGGAGGCGCTGGGCGTCAACATCCAGCTCAGCCCCGAGCAGATCGCGCGCAGCATCGCCGACGTGGGCATCGGCTTCATGTTCGCGCCCAACCACCACCCGGCCATGAAGAACGTGGCGCCCGTGCGCAAGGAGCTGGGCGTGCGCACCATCTTCAACATCCTGGGCCCGCTGACCAATCCGGCCAGCGCGCCCAACATCCTCATGGGCGTGTTCCACGAGGACCTGGTCGGCATCCAGGTGCGCGCGCTGCAGCGCCTGGGCGCCGAGCACGCCATCGTGGTCTATGGCCGCGACGGCCTGGACGAGATCAGCCTGGGCGCTGGCACCCTGGTGGGCGAGCTCAAGGACGGCGTGGTGCGCGAGTACGAGATCCATCCCGAGGACTTCGGCCTGCGCATGGTGGGCACGCGCGCCTTCAAGGTGGACAATCCCGAGGAATCCAAGGCCATGCTGCTGGGCGTGCTCCATGGCGAAAAGAGTGCCGCGCGCGACATCGTCTGCCTGAACGCGGGTGCCGCCCTGTATGCGGCCAACGTGGCCTCCAGCATCGAGGACGGCATGGCCCGCGCCCAGGCGGCGCTGGACAGCGGCGCGGCCCTGGCCAAGCTCAACGAACTCGTGGCCTACACGGCCCGGCTGACGGCCTGAGCCGCGCAGCCCCCATCGACCACCGAATACAAGAAACCAAGGAAAGCAACGTGTCCGACATCCTCAAGCAAATCTGCGACGTGAAAGTGCAGGAAGTGGCCGCCGCCCAGAAGCGCATGCCCTTCGCGGACATGCGCCGCGACGCCGAAAGCCGCGTGCTCACGCGCGACTTCGTGGGCGCGCTGCGCGCCAAGATCGCCGCCGGCCAGGCCGGCGTGATCGCCGAGATCAAGAAGGCCAGCCCCAGCAAGGGCGTGATCCGCGAGGACTTCATCCCCGCCGACATCGCGCAAAGCTATGCCGATGGCGACGGCAAGGGCGTCAGCGCCGCCTGCCTCTCGGTGCTGACCGACAAGCAGTTCTTCCAGGGCAGCGTGGACTATCTCAAGCAGGCGCGCGCCAGCTGCCACCTGCCCGTGCTGCGCAAGGACTTCATGGTCGATCCCTACCAGATCTACGAATCGCGGGCCATGGGCGCCGACTGCGTGCTGCTGATCGCCGCCTGCCTGGACGACGCGCAGATGGCCGAGATGGAACAGATCGCCCACAGCCTGGACATGGCCGTGCTGGTCGAGGTCCATGACGGCGCCGAGCTGGACCGCGCCCTGCGGCTCAAGACGCCGCTGGTGGGCATCAACAACCGCAACCTGCGCAGCTTCGAGGTCAGCATTCAGACCACGCTGGACCTGCAAAAGAACGTGCCCGCCGACCGCCTGCTGGTCACCGAGTCGGGCATCGGCAGCCGCGAGGACGTCAAGGCCATGCGCGATGCCGGCATCCACAGCTTCCTGGTGGGCGAGGCCTTCATGCGCGCCAAGGAGCCGGGAGAGGCGCTGGCCAAGCTGTTTGCCTGAAGCCAAGACCGGATCGGTCCCTCGGTGGTGCGCCACCGAAGCAGCCCGCCGCAGCCATGCGTGCGGGCTTTTTTGTGCAAATAGTGTTTCTAAAAGTTTTTCGTTTGCATGATAATTATTGACAATGCGCATGAAATGCCGATCCGGCACCATGGCCGCAGCCCATCGCCTACGGAGACTCCGATGTCGTTCATGCCCCGTGCCCCTTTCCCGTCCAGCCGCGGCTGGGCTGCCCTCATCGTTTGCGCATCTGCCGCGCTGGCATCGTCCGGCGCCTGGGCACAGGCCACGCGCACCTGGGTCTCGGGCGTGGGCGATGACGTCAACCCCTGCAGCCGCACGGCTCCCTGCAAGACGTTTGCGGGGGCCATCTCCAAGACGGCCGCCAAGGGTGAGATCAATGTGCTGGACCCGGGCGGATTCGGTGCGATCACCATCACCAAGTCCATCACCATTGACGGCAGCGGCGGTGCCATCGCCGGCGTGCTGGTGTCGGGCACGAACGGCATCACTGTCTCTGCAAACCCTTCGGATACCGTGGTGCTCAGGAGCCTGGACATCAACGGCGTTGACCAGGGCCTGTCCGGAGTGAACATCCTGCAGGCCGGCAAGGTGGTGGTGGAGAACGTCAAGATCCAGGGCTTCGCGCAGGCGGCGGTCAGGGTGGACGCTGCAGCCACCAACACCTCTGTGCTCGTGCAAGGCTCGCAACTGCTGGGCAATGTGCAGCCGGTCCAGGGCGATGCAGCCCGCGCCGCCATCAGTGTCCAGAGCACGACCGCCCAGGTCTACCTGTCCAACACCACGGTGTTCGGCAATGACAAGGCGTTCAACGCTGTGGCTGGCGGGAAGATCACCTCGTTCAACAACAACCGGGTCATGGGCAACACCCAGGACAGCGCGCCCACCGAAACCGTCTACGAACGCTGATCGGCGCAAGGCAGCATCATGCACAGCGTAAAAGGCGTTGCCCGCAAGTCCTGTCTGGGGCTTGCGGTGTTTGCGGCCCTGGGCCCGGCGCAAGCCGCCGAACTGCTGGCCAACGGCAGTTTCGAGCAGAACTCCGGTCCGGGTTCCCTGGTTTTCACGGGCTGGCAATCCGTGTCCCAGGCCGGCTCCAAGGGCGGCTTCGCCGCCCAGCAAGGCGCCAGGGGCGCCATCACGCCCGTGGCCGTGCCTGCACCTCCCGACGGGGCATTTGCCCTCATGAGCGACCAGCCCGGCCCCGGCAGCCATGTGCTCTACCAGGACGTCGCCATTCCGGCGGGCAGCCCGGCCACGCTGAGCGCCCGCGTCTATGTCCAGAATGCGGCCAAGGTCGCTGCGGCGCCGGCCACGCTTGACTACACGGTGGCTGCGCCCAACCAGCAGGTGCGCATCGACGTCATGAACCCTGCCACCGCGCCCGACAGCCTGGGCGCCGGTGTGCTGGCCAACGTCTTCCAGTGGCCGCCGGCCACGGCGCCCGGTCCTTCGGCCAGCGGCAGCGGCTACCAGTCGCTGCAGTTCGACCTGTCGGCCTACGCAGGCCAGACCGTGCGCCTGCGCATTGCCGAGGTGGACAACCGGCAAAGCCTGTTCTTCGGCGTGGATGCGATGAGCGTCTGGTCCGGCAGCGTTCCGGGCGCACTGCAGCCACCTGCCGATACGGGCTTTTTCGCGCAGGGCACGGCCGTGCAGCTGACCTTCGATCCGGTGGCCTCCATCCCCGGCCAGACGGTCACGGGCTATGTGGCGCAATGCGTCCCGCAAGGCGGCGGCGCGGTGCTGACGGGCACGTCCAGCAATCCGACGGTGGCGGTCAACGGCCTGACGCCCGGCGTGGCCTACAACTGCAGCGTGGCGGCACAGTCCAGCAGCGGCGCGGGGCCCGCCTCGCAGCCCCTGACGGTCAACGCCCCTGTCGCTGGCGCCACCACCATCTCGACCCTGCAAGGCGGCAGCGCGACGCTGACCGTCAGCAATCCGGCCAGCGGCTGCAGCCTGCAATCGGCATCGCTGGTGCGCGCGCAAAGCCTGCCTGCTGCACCACCCCAGGGTGCAGCGGCCTATCCGCTGGGTGTGCTGGACCTGCGCTCGTCGGGCTGCAACTCAGGCGCGACGCTGAAGCTCAGCGTCACCATGCCGCAGGCCCTGCCTGCGGGTGCCCAGTACTGGAAGTACGGCCCCACGGCGGCCAACCCGGCACCGCACTGGTATGCCTTCAACGACGGCTTCAAGGTGATCTCGGCCAATACCTACACCCTGGAAGTCCAGGACGGCGGCCTGGGCGACGATGACCTGCAGGCCAATGGCGTGGTGGTCGATCCGGGCGGCATCATGGTGATGGCGGCGACCTCTGCTGCAGCCATTCCCGTGTGGAACCTCGCGGGTCTGGCGGCCACATCGGCCTCGGTGCTGCTGGCCATGGCGGCAATGCGCCGGCGCCGCCGGACGCGCTGATGCGCTGACGTGCATGTCGCACACGCCGGGCGGCTGTGCGACTGCGGGTATCCTCAGGACATCAATGCACCGGCCGCGCGCCGGTGCATTCCCGTTTCTTTCGTACCTTCGAGGAACCACCATCGCGCGCCATGCGTGCGCTGGTGCCCCATCCGCCATGGCCCTTCAAGACGACGCAATCGCCCCGGCGCAAGCCGACCAACTCCAATCCGCTGATCCCGCCGACTGGCCCGTTGCGCCCGACTGGCAGCCCCTGGTCGAGGACTTCTTCGCGGGTGCCACGGGCCAGCAGCTGCTGACCTTTCTGCACCAGCGCCTGGAAGCCGGCGCCGTGATCTTTCCGCCCCAGCCGCTGCGCGCGCTGGAGCTGACCCCGCCCGAGGAAGTGCGCGTGGTCATCCTGGGGCAGGACCCCTACCACGGCCGGGGGCAGGCCGAAGGCCTGTCGTTCTCGGTGGCGCCGGGCGTTCGCATGCCGCCCTCGCTGCAGAACATCTTCAAGGAGATGCAGCGTGACCTGGGCGTGCCCTTTCCGCCGTTTCCCAACCCGGGCGGCAGCCTGGTCAAGTGGGCCAGGAACGGCGTGCTGCTGCTCAACACCTGTCTCACGGTGGAGGAAGGCCAGGCGGCCAGCCACTCGGGCAAGGGCTGGGAGCTGCTGACCGATGCGGTGATCCGGCACATCGCCCAGGGCGCGCGCCCCGTGGTCTTCATGCTCTGGGGCAGCCATGCGCAGTCCAAGCGCGCCTTCATTCCGGCCGACCGGGGCCATCTGGTGCTGACCAGCAACCATCCCTCGCCGCTGTCGGCGCTGCGCCCGCCCGTGCCCTTCATCGGCAACGGGCACTTCGGCAAGGCGCGCGACTTCCGCGCCCAGCACGGTTACTGAGCGGCCCGCTCGGGGCGTGGCTCCACCATGGGGAACACGCTGTCGAAGCGGTCCAGCATGGACATGAGCGCCGTCACCTTGGAGGCGTCGCCCTCGATGCGCAGCTGGCCACTCTTGATGGCCTCGGCCATCGTGGTCTCCTGGCCTGCAATGGCGTCCAGCGTGGCGCGCGTCAGGCGCAGGCTGGCATGGGCGGCGGGCGCAAGGCCCGGGCTCTGGGTGAGGGCGCTGTTCTCCAGGTTCAGGCTGCGCTGCTCGCCGGTGTCGGTGAAGGTCCAGTTGAGCACGATGCGCTGGCCTGCGGCCTTGCCCGCGTCCAGCCGCACGCCCAGGTAGTCGAAGAACATCTCCAGCGGCAGGCTGCGCACCAGGTCGCGCGCGGTGCTGCCGGGCCTGGGCAGCTGGGGCACGCCCTGGCGCAGTTCCGCCGCGCCCTGCAGGAAGGCGTTGCGGGCCGTGGCCGATTCCATCTGGTAGCCCAGCTGTTCATAGGCATTGGCCGCCAGGCGGCGTGCTGCCTGGTTGGCCGGGTCGGCAAAGACCAGCTGCGAGGCGATCTGCGCCACCCAGCGGTATTCGCCGCGTTCGTAGTCGGCCTGCGCACGGCGCAGCACGGCGTCGGCGCCACCCATGTATTCCACGGTCTTGCGCGCGGCGGGCACGGGCGGCAGCGCTTCCAGCTGGGCCGGGTTGCCTTCGTAGTAGCCCAGGTAGTGCTGGTAGATGGCGCGGATGTTGTGGCGCAGGTGGCCGTAGAAGGCATGCGTTGCGCCGTCGCGGGCCAGGGATTCGGGCATCTTCAGCATCTCGGCGATCTCCGAGCCCACGTAGCCGTGGTTCATGAGGCGCACGGTCTGGTCGTGCAGGTATTTGTAGGTGTCGCGCTGGCCGGCCAGCATGCGCTGCAGCCGGGGCTGGCCCCAGACCGGCCAGTGGTGCTGGGCGATCAGGATCTCGGCCTTGCCGCCATAGGTGTGCAGGGCGTCGTTCAGGTGGCGGGACCAGCCCAGCGCGTCACGCACCTGGGCGCCGCGCAGCGGCAGCAGGTTGTGCTGGGTGTGCACGGCGATCTCGGCCATGTTCAGCACCTTGAGCTGGGGGTAGTACATGATCATCTCGGCCGGCGCCTCGGCCCCGGGCGTGAGCGCGAACTCGATGTCCACGCCGTCGATGCGCAGGGTCTCGCGCGGCTTGTCGATCACGCGCGTGGGCGCGATCAGCCCCATGGTGCCGGGCGCACCCGCCTTGCCCAGCCCTGCGTCCACCTGTCCCCTGGCATCGCGCGGCAGCAGCATGCCGAACTGGTAGAGCGCGCGCCGGCCCATGGCGTGGCCGGCGATCACGTTCTCGCCCACGGCCTCGGCCATGAAGCCCGCCGGGGCGATGACCTGCACGCGGCCCGCATCCACCTCTTCCTGGCGCACCACGCCGCGCACGCCGCCGAAATGGTCCACATGGCTGTGCGAGTAGACGACGGCCACCACGGGCTTGCGCGGGCGGTGCTGGAAGTACAGGTCCATGGCGGCCTGGGCGGTCTCGGTGTACATCAGCGGATCGACCACGATCAGGCCGGTCTCGCCCTCGATGATGCTCATGTTCGACAGGTCCAGGCCGCGCACCTGGTAGAGCCTGTCGGTCACCTGGAACAGGCCGCTGACGCGGTTGCGCTGGGCCTGGCGCCACAGCGCGGGGTGCACGGTGTCGGGCGCATGGTCCTGCTCCAGGAAGGCATAGGACTGCATGCTCCAGATGGGACGGCCCTGGGCATTGCGCACGACCAGGGTGTCGGCCGGTGCGATCAGGCCGCGCCGGGCGTCCTCCATGGCCTGCGCATCGTCCAGCGGCTGCTGTGCCAAGGCCGCCTGCTGGGCCGCGCGCGTGACGGCGCTGGCCGGCTGGGGCCTGGCCATGTCGGAGACGGGCAGGGTGCTTTGGGCGCAGGCGCCCAGCAAAGCGGCTGTGGCCAGGCTGGCCAGCAGGCGGGAAGGGCGCGCCAGCGCGCGGGGCAGGGAGTGTGAGGCTTGCATGGAAAGGTCTCCTGGCATGTGTTCGATGTCAGCGGCGAAAATACGCAGGCCCGCCGGCTGTGTCTGTCAGCCACCCGACATCCCCTCTCATGCAAACTGCCCACGCCTCTTCCTACCTGCCCACGCTGCGCGCCGGCCGCTGGTTCAGCGCACTGGCGCCGCAGTTTGCCGATTTGCTGCTGGCGCTGGCGCAGCAGCGCAGCCTGGAGACGGGCGAGGCCCTGTTCCTGCGCGGCGATGCGCTGGAGGGCGGGCTGTTCGCCGTGGTCCGGGGCAGCATCGGTTTCTCCGGTGTGGGTGGCCAGAGCGAGCAGGTGCGCGAGGCCCTGCTCACGCGCATGGGACCGGCCACCTGGTTTGGCGAGATCGCGCTGTTCGACGGTTCGCCGCGCACCCACGATGCCCACGCCATGGAGCCCAGCGTGGTGCTGCAGGTGCCGCGCCAGCCGCTGCTGGACTGGCTGCAGCAGCACCCCGCGCACTGGCATGACCTGGGCGTGCTGATGTCGGGGCGCATGCGCGCGGCCTTTGCGGCGCTGGAGGATCTGGCCCTGCTGCCCGCGCCCCAGCGGCTGGCGCGCCGCCTGGTGGCCATGGCGCGCGGCTACGGCGAGCGGCTGGACGACGTGCCGGCCCGGCCGCGCCTGGATATCACGCAGGAGCAACTGGCGCGCATGCTGTCGATCTCGCGCCAGACCACCAACGTGCTGCTGCAGGGCCTGCAGGCGCGGGGCCTCATCCGGGTGCAGCGCGGCGAGATCGAGATCCTGCAGTGGCAGGCGCTGTGCGCCGAGCGGTTCTGAGAAGGCCCATCAATGCAGCGCTACGCGCTGCAGGCCGCCTGTTACAGACCACCAGCACGCCTTCCACGCCCTGCACCTTGCGCCGCGCCAGCGCGAGATGGGCCTTGGCCTTGTCGAGCACCAGGGAGAGGAACAGTCCCTCGCGGTGGGCGCGCGCCTTCAGGGCGGGGTCATTCTTCATGGGGGCTGTCCTGCGACAGGGCTTCGATCTGCAGCAGCAGCAACTCGATCAGTGCCACCACCTGCGCGCGCTCGCGCACATCGGCCGGCACCACCGGGCACAGCAGGCCACGCGACTGCAGGTGCAGGGCAAATCCTTCGAGGTCGGGCCGGCCATGCCGGTCCATGCGGCACACGGCCACCACGCAGGCCGTGGTGCGCAGCGTGGCGGACAGGGCATTGATGTAGGTATCCAGGTCGCCCAGTGGGTCGGGCCGGCTGTTGTCGATCAGCAGGATCACCCCCAGCGCGCCGTGCGAGAGGATGTTCCACATGAAGTCGAAGCGCTCCTGGCCCGGTGTGCCGTACAGGTACAGTTTTTCGCCGTTGTCCAGGGTGAGTTCTCCGTAGTCCATGCCGGCGGTGGTCAGGGCCTTGTCCACTGCCGCATCGGTGTTGCGCACGTCGGTGCTTACCGGCGCGATCTCGCTGACGGCGCGTATGGCGGTGGTCTTGCCCGCGCCCGCGGTTCCGCAAATCAGGATCTTCAGCTCACTCATGCACGGAGGCTCTCGTCAATTGGGCAAGCCGCTGGCGGATGCGGCCGAGAATGCCCTGGGCAGGACCCGGGGCAGCGTTGCTGCGGGGTGCCGTGGCGGTCCAGCGCAGCAGGCCGATGGCGTCGAGGCGGTTCAGGAAGGCCGCGCAGATCTCCGGCGCAAGGCCCGAGCGCCGGCACAGCGCCTGCAAGGTGGTGGGCCGGCCCGTCATCAACGTTGCCAGGCGCATGTGGTGCGCGCTTGTCAGCAGCCGCTGGGGCGGCCAGCGCAGCAGCTGCACCAGCATGTCGGTCGCCGCTGCCGGGTGGGGTGCCGCCACCATGCGTTGCCCGGACGCCGTCTGGCGCACGGCCAGGGCGCGCAGGCCCATGGCATTGAGGCAGTCCTCCACCGCGTCGGCGCGCAGGGGCAGGCTCAGGTAGTCCCCCGTGGGGCGGGTGCTCTGGGGCTGGCGGCCCACGCGCAGCGTCACCCGGCTGGACGGCGGCTCGTGCACGCCGTCATGCAGTACCACCAGATCGGCCGAGGATTCCGTCCATTCCCAGCGGTGCTGCGTGCGGTGGTCCACCAGCCGCACGAAGGAGCGGAACAGCCTGGCGTCGCGGTCATCGAGGCCGCGCAGCGTGAAGGTGAGCGCGGGACGCTCATCCATGCCGCATTGCCTTCAGCAATTGCAGCCGCAACCGCAACCGTAGTTGCCGTGCCTGCAGGCTCCGGCCTGCCTGTTTCCTTGTGCCCATCACGTCGCCGTTTCCTGTCCTGAATGCGCCGCACGGCAAAGCAAGCCGCGCATGCCAATGATTTCAAAGGAGATGCGGGCGCATCATAGGAAGCGCTTGGAGCGGAAGCGGGCAGTTCGCCAGCGTGATTCGGAATCGTCCGATATGTATCCGGATCAGTCCTAGCGCATTGCGTTCCTGCAGCGAGGCTTCAGACGCTTTGAGCGGTTTTTTGGTCGCTTCCGGATTTTCGGAGCCATGGCGGCGCTGAAAAACAGGAGTTATCTGGTTGTTGTAACCAAGACCTTGGAATGCATTGCAAATTCAGCAGGCCTGCCGTGTTCTGTGTCTGGGCGTTCCATGCCAGGGCTCCAGGTGGATTACCAGGAGGTGGGCAGCCTGAGCTGCAGCATTTCCAGGAAGGACTGCGCCGCATGCGGCAGCGTGCGGCCGGCCAGGGTCTGCACCTCGATGTCGCGCAGGTCCATGCCCCGGTCGCTGAGCGCCACGGCCACCAGTGCGCCTGTGGCCACCATGTGGCGCGCGGCGATCTCGCTGGCCACGGCCACGGCGGCGCCCTGGGCTGCAAAGTTCAGCAGGGTCTTGCCGTGGTTGCTCTCCATCACGGGCATCAGCATCAGGCCCTGGCGGCTGCAGGCCGCGTCCAGCAGCTGGCGCACGGCAGTATCGGCCGGTGTGAGTGCCAGGGGGTGGCGTACCAATTGGGCCAGCGACAGGCGGCGCGCCTGGGCCAAGGCATGGCCGGGTGCGACCAGGGCGACCAGGGGCGCCGCCACGCGGCAGGCCACGGCAATGCCTTTTTCAGGCGCGCGGCTGAAGCACAGGCCGATGTCGGCCGTGCCGCTGCGCACGGCCTCTGGCACGGCAGGCGTGGGCAGCACCATCACCTCGAAGACGATGCCGGCATGCGCGCGCTGGAACGCTGCGCACAGGCGCGGCAGGAATTCGTTGGCAAAGGCGTCGGAGCTTGCGATGCGCACGCGGCCGCTGCGCAGCCCCTGCAGGGCCTCGATCTCGCCCAGCGCGCGCTCGGCATCCAGGCCGGCGCGGCGCACATGGTCGGCCAGGATCTCCCCGGCCGCATTGAGCACCATGCCGCGCGGGTGGCGTTCGAACAGCGGCGTGCCCAGCAGCCCCTCCAGCGCCGCGATCTGGCGGCTGATGGCCGAGGCCGCCACATGCAGCCGCGCCGAGGCCTCGGTCAGCGATCCGCATTGCGCCACTTCGTGGAAGTAGCGCAGCGCGGTGTCCTGCAAAAGAAGGTGGCGGGCGTCGGGCATGTCGCCCCGATTGTCATCAATTTGCCGCAGAGGCAACGCAGGTTTGCAAATTTGCTGATGGCGGCAAAGGGGCGAGGGTTCTACGATGGCCTGTTGCGGCGTTGCTGGGGAGCAGCGGCTGCAGCCGTCCAACCCCTGTCCAGGAGTGTGCCCATGAAGGCATTGCCCAGCGTTTTACTTCCACGCCGCGCCATCGTGGCTGCAGCCTGTGCCCTGGCTGGCGCCATCGCCCTGCCCGCCGTGGCACAGGGCCAGGCGTCCTGGCCCTCGCACCCGGTGCGCCTGGTCGTGCCCTTTCCGGCCAGCGGCGCCACCGACCTCGTGGCGCGCGTGGTGGCGCAGCGCATGTCCCAGGACCTGGGCCAGCAGCTGGTCATCGACAACCGCCCCGGCGCGGGCGGCACCATCGGCGCGGGCGAGGCCGCCAAGGCCTCGCCGGACGGCTACACGCTGCTGTTCACCACCAGCAGCACGCATGCCATCTCGCCGCATCTGATGACCCGTCTGGCCTACAAGGCCGACAAGGATTTCACGCCCATTGCCGAGATCGGCGGCGCGGCCAGCATCCTGCTGGTCACGCCCTCGCTGCCCGTGCGCAACGTGCAGGAGCTGATCGCCTATGCCAAGGCCCATCCGGGCGCCCTCAACTACGCCAGCAGCGGCAACGGCACCATCGTCCACCTGAACGCGGCGGCCTTCGCGGCGCGCGCGGGCCTGCAGCTGACCCATGTGCCCTACAAGGGCACGGCCCAGTCCATCACCGACCTGGCCGCGGGCCAGGTGCACCTGCTGTTCGACTCCATTCCCACCGGCATGCCCCATGTGGCCAGCGGCCGCCTGCGCGCACTGGCCGTGACCGGCGACAAGCGCAGCGCGCTGGCGCCCGACCTGCCCACGGTGGCCGAGTCCGGCCTGCCTGGCTATTCTTCGGTCACCTGGTTCGGCGTCTATGGCCCGGCCGGCATGAAGCCCGAGCTGGTGGCGCGGATCAATCAGGCCTTCAACAAGGCCATCCAGAATCCCGAGGTGGTGGCCAGCCTGGCCAAGCAGGGCGTGGAGGCCGCATCGCCCCGCACGCCCGCGCAGTTCGCGGCCATGGTGCAGGCCGACAGCGCGCGCTGGGCGCAGGTCATCAAAGACAACAAAATCACCCTTGACTAACCTTTTCCCCATCGAGACATGACAAGCACCATCAAGGACTGGACACTTCCCTACGCCTCGCACCGCTCTTCGGTGCTGGGCCGCAACATGGTCTCCACCTCGCAGCCGCTGGCCGCGCAGGCCGGCCTGTCCATGCTGCTGGCCGGCGGCAATGCCGTGGATGCGGCCATTGCCACGGCCATGGCGCTGACCGTGGTCGAGCCCACGGGCTGCGGCCTGGGCAGCGATGCCTTCTGCATCCTGTGGGATGGCAAGGAGCTGCACGGCCTCAATGCCTCGGGCCGCTCGCCCGAAGCCTGGACGCCCGAGTACTTCGCCGCGCTGGGCGGCATCCCCGAGAAGGGCTGGAACGCCGTCACCGTGCCCGGCGCCGTCTCGGCCTGGGTGGAGCTGTCGCGCCGCTTCGGCAAGCTGCCGTTCGAGCAATTGGCCCAGCCCGCCATCCGCTATGCGCGCGACGGCTTTGCGGTCTCGCCCACCATCGCCACGCTGTGGGCGCTGGGCGGCGCCAAGCTCGGCGACCAGCCCGGTTTTGCAGAGTGCTTTCTGCCCGATGGCAAGGCCCCCAAGGCGGGCGAGGTCTTCCGCAGCGAAGCCCATGCGCGCACGCTGGAGGAGATCGCCGCCACCAAGGGCGAGTCCTTCTACCGTGGCGCACTGGCGCGCTCGATGGCCGAGCACGCCAAGGCCTGCGGCGGCGCCATGACCGAGGCCGACCTGGCCGCCCACCAGGCCGACTGGGTCGGCACGGTGTCGCAGACCTTTGGCGACTCGGTGATCCACGAGATCCCGCCCAACGGCCAGGGCATTGCCGCGCTGATGGCGCTGGGCATGCTGGACGCACTGGGCGTGGGCGCCGAGCCGCTGGACGGCGTGGAGTCCGTGCACCTGCAGGTCGAGGCCATGAAGCTGGCCCTGGCCGACCTGCACGAATACAACGCCGACGGCGACCACATGCGCGTCGAATCCGCCCATCTGCTGGACGCCGGCTACCTGCGCGAACGCGCGGCGCTCATTGACCGCGAGCGTGCCAGCGCGCCCACCTACGGCGCACCGCGCCCGGGCGGCACGGTCTACCTGGCGGCGGCCGATGCCAGCGGCATGATGGTCTCGTTCATCCAGTCCAACTACATGGGCTTCGGTTCGGGCGTGGTCGTGCCGGGCACCGGCATCAGCCTGCAAAACCGCGGCCACGGCTTCACCACGCAAGCCGGCCATGCCAACGAGGTCGCGCCGCGCAAGCGCCCCTCGCACACCATCATCCCGGCCTTTGCGATGAACGCCGACGGCACGCCCCAGATGGCCTTCGGCGTGATGGGCGGCCCCATGCAGAGCCAGGGCCACCTGCAGATGGCCCTGCGCGTGCTGCGCTACGGCAAGAACCCCCAGGCCGCCGCCGACGCACCGCGCTGGCGCGTGACGGGCGGCAAGGGCGTGGCCGTGGAACCCTCCTTCGACGCCGAGGTCGTCGCCGCCCTGCGCGCACGCGGCCACGAAGTCACGATTGAGGAAGGCCATGGCGTCTTCGCCTTCGGCGGCGCGCAACTGGTTCTGCGCGACGGCGACCACTACATCGGCGGATCGGACCCGCGCAAGGATGGGGGCGTGGTGGCGTTCTGAGCCCGCGAAAGCCCCAAGGCCTGCCGCGCAGATCGAGTTCGCTTTAGAGTCATGGCATCGAAATCTTGATGCCATGGTGCGAACGGAGGTGGATGCAATGACGGCCAGAGATGATGAATCGGCGCTGCTATCGCGCTGCTCGTTCGTCGCCCGGGAGCGTGCGCAGCCCGCCCAGGACCAGCGCGAAGCCAACGTGTTTCGCCTGGCCGCCATGATCGTCCGTTCGCGATTCCCCCAGGAATCTGCGAGCCTGATGCAGGCCAGCGAGCGATATTTCGCCTTGCATCCAGAAGAAAGACTGCCATCGGAAGATGTGGTCAGGCGGGGTTGGGTTCTGAGCCTGCCCCGTCTGCGCGACATGCTCAGCCTTCGGCTGCGTGGGCACTGAGGCCATGTCCATGCTCCCGATTTTTCATACCCATACGGCGCTGGCAGAAGGCCTGCGGGAGCTGTTCAAGCAGTTGGAGCAGCGGCTTGCGCTGGGCCGCCCCTTGAATGTCTATCTGGCTGGCGGCATGGCCGTTCACCTCTACACAGCAGACCGCGTCACTACCGATGTGGATGCGGAATTCGGCGGGCGCGTCCATCTGCCGAACGACCTGATGGTCGAGGTGATGCTGGAGGACGGCACCCCGCAGGTGGTCTACCTCGACACCAACTACAACTCCAGCTTTGCGCTGATGCATGAGGACTATCTGGATGACGCCATCCCTATCGACCTCGGTGTGGACCAGATTCGCGTGCATGTCCTGTCTCCCGTGGATCTTGCCGTAAGCAAGATTGCCCGGTTCGCCGACAACGACAAAGAGGACATCGCGGCCCTGGTTCGGCTCGGGCTGACCAGTGCCGATGCCATAGAGCAGCGCGCAACAAGCGCCCTGGCCGGCTACATCGGCGGACAAGCCATGCTGAAGCTGAATTTGCGGGACGCGGTGGCATTGGCGCGTCGGGAGGAGGGCGGTCGCTCCGGCACCCCCTGAAAGGCCTGGCTGCCGCAACCGTGTTCGCTCCCTCGCTCACCCCCAGCGCAACACCCAATCCGCCCGCCACCACGTTGCCGCAATGCGGCGCGCATTGGGCTCGTCCACCTGCGCCACCCAGTCGCGTGCGGCCTGGGGGCTGCGGCCGTGGAGTTCGTGGCGGCGGGTCAGGCGTTCGATGCGAAGGCGGTCGTCCATGTCCACGTACCAGACCTCGTCCAGCAGCGCGTGCACGGCATGCCAGTGCGTGCCCGGCGCATCCTGTTCATCCATCAGCAGGTAGTTGCCTTCGGTGATGACCAGGGGCACGCCGGGCGCGATGGCGATGGCGCCTGCAATGGGCTCCTCGATGGCGCGCCGGAATTCGGGGGCGTAGACCGTTTCACCAGCCACGGGCGTGTGCAGGCGGCGCAGCAGGGCCACGTAGCCGGCCGAGTCGAAGGTGTCGGGTGCGCCCTTGCGCTGCGCGCGGCCCAGGCGCTGCAGCGCGGACTGCGCCAGGTGGAAGCCGTCCATGGGCACGGCCGCCGCCAGCGGGCCCAGTGCCTGCAGCAGGGCGGCGCAGACCGTGCTCTTGCCTGCGCCGGGCGGGCCAGCCAGGCCCAGCAGGCGGCGGGGGCCGGAGCGTGCCAGCGCAAACGCACGCGCCAGGGCCTCGGGCGGCAGGATGGCCGTCATGCGCGTGCCTGCTGCGCGCTGGCCAGCCCGTCGGCCATGAAGCCGCGTGCGTGCAGGGCCAGGTCCATGCCGTCTTCCCACATCGGGCGCCAGATGGCCAGCGCGTTCGACAGCTGCTCGTTGACGATGGCGGACGAGAAACTCTCGAAGGTGACGGTGCCCTGGTAGCCGATCTGCGCGAGGGCACCGAAGAACTGCGCGAAGTCGATGTGGCCCGCGCCCAGGTAGCCGCGGTGGTTCTCGCCGATGTGCACATAGCCCAGCCGCTGTCCGCAGGCCAGCACGGGCGCGGCGAGGTCGGATTCCTCGATGTTCATGTGGTAGGTGTCCAGGTGCACGCAGACATGGGGCTGGCCGACTTCGTCGATGAACTCCAGCGCCTGCGCGGCCGTGTTCAGCAGATTGCTTTCGTAGCGGTTGACCACCTCCAGGCCCAGCGTGACGCCGCGCTCGCCCGCGAAGTCGGCAATGCGCCGCACGGCCTCGATCGCGTTGCGCCGGCCTTGCGGCGTGCAGGGGTGGCCGTATTTCGCCATGGCGCCGTAGAGGATGCCGCCAAAGTAGCGCCCGCCCAGGCGCGCCGTGATGTCCACGCCCTCTTGCAGCAGCGCCAGGCCGCGCGCGACCACGGCGGGGTCTTCGCTGGAGACATCGGCCTCGAAGATCAGCCCGCGCGAGCAGCCCACGCCCAGGCCATGCTCCTGCAGCAGGTCGCGTGTGAGCGACAGGTCCATGAGCCGGGGGCCGTGCAGGGACAGCTCGACCAGGTCGTAACCGGCCTGGCGCGTCTGCTCGATCACATGGCGGGTGGATGCCGGCGACAGGTCGCCGGCCCAGACAAGGGCGTGGATGCCGAGGGGGTTCATAGGGGCTCCGGGTGGACTCTGCGAGAGAGTGAAGGGGAGGGTTCGGCGGGTGCCCGGGCACGGCCCCGCCAGCGCGCCAGCAGGTGGCGCGCCGCCACGGCGGCGATCATGGTGGCGCCCCACAGGGCCTGCGTGAGCTGGGCATTGGCGCCCAGCAGGTTCACCCCGCTGGACAGCACCTGCAGGATGAGCAGTGCGACGAACAGCCCCGACACCCGGCCGAAGCCGCCCATGGGATCGGTGCCGCCCAGGATGGCCGCAAGCACCGTGACCAGCAGGTAGGACTGGGCGTAGCCCGCACTGGCCGAGTTGAAGCGCGCCATCATCAGCACCGCCGCGATCCAGCACAGCAGCGTGGACAGGGTGTAGACGCCGATCAGCACGCGGCGCGTATCGATGCCCGCATGGCGCGTGGCCTCGGCATTGGAGCCGACCATGCAGATGGCCAGCCCGTGGCGTGTGCTGCCCAGGTACAGGCCCACCAGCATGCACACGGCCGCGAAGATCCAGAACGGCAGCGGCAGGCCCAGCCACTGGGCGGAGCCCAGGGCCTGGAAGGTCTCGGGAAAGCCTGCAATGGGCTTGCCGCGCGTGAGCCAGACGCACAGGCCGTTGATCAGCGACATGGTGCCCAGCGTGACGAGGATGGGATGGGCGTTGACGCGCGCCACCAGCCAGCCGCTGGCCAGCCCCACCAGCAGGCTGGCGAGGGCGCCCACGGCCAGTGCCGCGGCGATGAGCAGGCCCTCATGGCCCGACAGGTCCAGGCCCAGCGCCGACAGGCCTCCCACCAGCACCCAGGCCATGGCCAGGCCCGCCATGTTGGCGCTGGCGACCACGGCCAGGTTGATGCCGCCACTGATCAGCGGCAGCATCTGCGCCAGTGCCAGCAGGCCCAGTTCCGGGATTTGCAGCAGCACCGATTGCAGCGTGCCCAGGGTGGCGAAGCTGCCGGGCAGCAGCAGCGTGAACACGGCGCACAGCAGCGCCAGCAGCGCGATCAGGCCCAGCGGTGCGCCAGTGCTGCGGTTCATGGCGCGGCCCCCGCCAAGGGCGCTGCAGGAGTGGCGTCAGCACTGCGCTGCCGGGTTCTTCGCTGCGTGCGCCGCAGTCCCGTTGCGGCGGCGCAGGCCAGCACCACGGCGCCCAGCAGCACCTGGAAGAAATACGGCGACACGCCCAGCAGGTTCAGCCCGTTGCGCAGCACGGCCAGCAGCAGCACGCCCATCAGCACACCGCCCACGCTGCCCGTGCCGCCGAACAGGCTTGCGCCGCCCAGCACTGCGGCCGCGAGCACGAACAGCTCCGTGCCGACCAGGGCGTTGGGCACCGACTCGCCCACGCGGTGCGCCTGCACCAGGCCTGCGATGGCCGCCATCATGCCGAGCCAGCCATAGGCCACGCCCTGGATGGCGCCCAGCCCGATGCCCATGCGGTGGGCGGCCTCGGGGTTGCCGCCGAAGGCGTACAGGCGCCGCCCCAGCGCGCTGCGGCCCAGCAGCAGCGCCGTCAGCACGGCGGCTGCGCCGGCCACAGCGATGGGCAGGGTCAGGCGCACGGGGTCTGCGCCGTCGGCGCTTGCGAAGCGGGCCAGCACCACGGAATCGCTCCACCACGACGGCAGGTCGTAGATGGACCGGCCGCCCGTGCCATGCATCAGCAGCGCGAAGTACAGGTTCAGCGTGGAGATGGTGATGATGATGGAGGTGGCGCGCAGGCGGTGGATGAGCAGGGCGTTGAATGCGCCCAGCGCCAGTCCCGTGGCCAGGCCCAGCGCGATGCTGGCCGCCGGTGGCCAGCCCAGGCGTGTGGCCGCGAGGGCCGCAAGGTACTGCGCCACCGTGGCCGTGGCGGCAAAGGAGATGTCGATGCCGCCCGCGACCAGCACCACCAGCAGGCCCACGGCCATGATGGCGGTGACCGATGCGCCCTCGGCCACGTCCATCCAGTTGCCCAGTGTCCAGAAGCCCGGCGCCAGGGCGCCGAACAGCAGGGCCATGGCGGCAATGGCCAGGCCCAGCCGGGCCACGGGGTGGTGCAGCAGCGCGTGTGCGTGTTCAGGCATGGACGGCCTCCTCGATCTGGCTTTCGGAATGCACCCCCGGCACGAACTCGCCGGCCATGCGCCCGCCGCGCATGTGCAGCACGCGGTCGCAGTGGGCATGGACCTCGGCCACCTCGTCCGAAATGACGATCACCGCCATGCCCTGTGCGGCGAGCCCGTGCACGATCTCGAAGATGCCCTGGCGGTTGCCGATGTCCACGCCCACGGTGGGCGAGTCGAGGATCAGCAGGCGCGGCGCGGTCGCCATCCAGCGCGCCAGCACCACGCGCTGGGCATTGCCGCCCGACAGCTGGTGCACGGGTGCGTCCAGCGCGGGCAGGCGCATGTGCAGGCGGTCGCGCCACTGGGCCGCAGTGGCGGCACGGCGGCGGGCGGGCAGCCAGCCCAGCGGGCCGGACAGGCGCGGCAGCATGGCCAGCACCAGGTTGTCCTGCACGGACTGGCGCAGGTTCAGGCCGATGGACTGGCGGTCCTCGGGCACATAGGCAATGCCCGCCGCCATGGCATCGCGGTTGCTGCGCAGCGCCAGCGTGCGGCCGCCCAGGCGGATGCTGCCGCGGTCGGGCCGGCGCATGCCGAACAGGCCCAGGGCCAGCTCGGTGCGGCCCGCGCCCAGCAGCCCGGTCAGGCCCAGGATCTCGCCCTCGCGCACGTCGAAGCTCACGTCCTCGTAGTCGCCGTCGCGGCCCAGGCCGCGCACTTCCAGCAGCGCGGGCGCGGCGGACATGTCGCGCGCATGCAGGCGCTCATCCACTTCCTGCCCGGTCATCAGCGCGGCCAGTTGCCGGCCCGACAACTGTTCGGCGGGCCAGGTGCCGAGCTTGCGGCCGTCGCGCAGCACGGTGACGCGGTCGGCGATCTCCATGACCTCATCCAGCTTGTGGCTCACGAAGACGATGGCCATGCCATCGGCCTGGAGCCGGCGCACCACGGCCAGCAGCGCATCGACCTCGGCACGCGTGAGCGAGGCCGTGGGCTCGTCCATGAACAGCAGCCTGGCCCGGGCCGCCATGCCCCGGCAGATAGCCACAAGCTGGCGGCCCGCAATGGGCAGGTCGCCCACCCGCGCATCCAGCGGCAGCGCAATGCCCAGGCGCCGCATCACGGCCTGGGCCGCCTCGCGCTGGCGCCTGCGGCGCACGGGCGCCCACCAGCGGCCCATGGCCTGGTCGAAGGCGATGTTCTCGGCCACGCTCAGGTTGGGAAACAGCGACAGGTCCTGGTAGATCACCTGGATGCCCAGGGACTTGGCCAGCGCCGGGTCCAGCCGCTGCACCGGCTGTCCGCCGATGTCGATGCGCGCGCCCGGCTGCGGCGCGTGCACGCCGCTGAGCACCTTGATCGCCGTGCTCTTGCCGCTGCCGTTGCTGCCCATCAGGCAGTGCACCTCGCCGGGCATCACGTCCCAGTCCAGCGCATGCAGCGCGGTGGCGTCGCCAAAGCGCACGGTGACCGCCTGCATGCGGACCAGTGCCGTTGTGGTGGCATCCATGGCAGCGCGCGGCTCACAGGCCCAGGCCGACCAGCCGGTCTATGGTCTGCCGGTTGATCGGCTCCAGCCTCTGGCCCTGGATGTTGCGGCGCTCGCGGTCCACCTGGACCGTGCCCAGGCCCGGTATCTCCATGCCGTCCGTGGGCTCGCGGCCGTCGATCAGCATCTTGCCCACATGCACGATCACCTCGCCGGCCAGCGCGGGGTTCCAGATGAAGCCCTCGCGGATCACGCCGTCGCGCACCAGCTTCGCGCCCTGGCCCGGCGAGAACGAGCCCACCACGGCAATGCGGTCGGCTTTGCGCGCATCGGCCACCGCGCGGCCCGCGCCAATGGGGCCCTGGCTGCCGAAGGCCAGAAAGCCCTTGAGGTCAGGGTTGGCGCGCATCAGGTCCTGGGCGCTGCGGTAGGAGTCGTCCAGGCTCTCGGCCACGCCGAAGCGCTCGGACACCAGCTGCATCTTCGGCCACTGCTTTTTCTGGTGGGCGATGGCCGCATCGGCCCAGGCGTTGTGCAGCGGCACGGTCAGCGAGCCCACGAAGACCACGTACTTGCCTTCGCCACCCATGGCCTTGCCCAGGCTGTCCATGTGGCGCTCGCCAAAGCCCGCGACGCTGCTCAGCTCGATGTTCCAGTCGGCGCCCTTCTGGTCGGGCGACTCGTGCGTGAGCACCTTGATGCCCGCGCTGCGCGCACGCCGGAACACGGGCTCCAGTGCCCTGGCATCGTTGGGCACCACGGCGATGACCTTGCTGCGGCGCGCGATCAGGTCCTCGACCGCGCGCACCTGCTGGGCCGCATCGGCCTCGGTGGGGCCGACCATGCCGCTGGAGATGCCCAGCTCGCGGCCTGCCTTGCGGATGCCGGCCTCCATGGCGTTGAACCACGGAATGCCCCCGACCTTGGCCACCACCGACACATCCTCGGCGCTGGCCGCGCCTGCCAGCGCCGCCAGGGTGCAGGCCAACAGTGCCCTCGAGAACCGGCTGAATCCATGGAACATGGCGCTCCTCCCTCTGTTTTGCACAATCGATTGCGCAAACTATAGACAGATGGACTTCCATTGCCGATGCGGGATTTCCCGGGCCGCTGCTGCGTGCCGGTGCCGGTCCGCCCGAATCGCTGCCGCAGCGGCTACGATGGCCGCCGAGCGCTCCCGTCCCAACCCCTGCAGAGCACCGTGAACCGCCCCCGAACCTCCACCATCTACGACCTGGCCGAACTGGCCGGCACCTCGGCCTCGACGGTCAGCGCCATCCTCAACGGCAGCTGGCAGTCGCGGCGCATCAGCGAGGAGACCGCGCGCCGCGTGCAGCAGCTCGCCCAGGAACACAGCTTTGCCGTGAACCGCCAGGCCAGCGGCCTGCGCCGCCAGCGCTCGGGGCTGATCGGCATGGTGATTCCCACGCACGAGGACCGCTTCTTCGGCGCGCTGTCCCAGGCCTTCGAGCGCATGGCCCATGCGCGCGGCCTGTGCCCGCTGGTGGTCAGCACGCTGCGCGACGGCGCGCTGGAGGTGGAGACCGTGCGCTCGCTGATCGCCTTTCGCGTGGAGCACCTCATCGTCACGGGCGCCACCCGGCCCGACGCCATCAGCGCCGAATGCCGCCAGGCCGGCGTGCGCCATGTCAACGTGGATCTGCCCGGGAAAAAGGCGCCCTCCGTCACCAGCGACAACCGCTGGGGTGCGGCCGAACTCACACGCCTGCTGCTGGCGCGCTCCAGGCCCCCGGCAGGTGCGCCGCAGGACGCCATCTGCTTTCTGGGCGGCGTCCGCAAGGAGTACGCCACCGAGCAGCGCCTGGCCGGCTTTCGCGAAACCCTGGCGCCCCACACGCCGGTGGCGGACGAGCACATCGTCTGCTGCGGCTACGACCCCGAAGCGGCCCGCCTTGCCATGGCAGCGCTCTACCAGCGCCTGGGCGGCCTGCCGCGCGCCCTGCTGTTCTCATCGGGCATCACGCTGCAGGGCGCCATCCGCTTCCTGCGCGCACTGCCCGATGCGGAACTGGCGCAATGCAGCTTTGGCAGCTATGACTGGGATCCCTATGCCGAATGCCTGCGCTTTCCGGTGCACATGGTGCGCCAGAACGTCGAAGGCCTGATGGCCGAGGCCTTCCGCGCCATCGACGGGGACGGCCTGCGCGCGGGGCAGGTGGTGCAGGTGCGGCCGCAGTTGGTGGAGTGGGGGATTTTGAGTCCCCTGCCATAGGCTCAGGGCTTTTGCCTGCTCAGTGCACGATCGCAGCGCTTGCAGAGTCTGCAGGGACAAGCTTGCTGAAGTGGATCACGTCGCTGACGATGCTTCTGAAGACTTGCTGGGTGTTTTTGGCGGCCTGTTTGTCGAATCTGTCATCGATCACGACCACGATGTTTTCGCCGTCATTGGTTTGCCGGTTGGTGATGTCCACCAGCTTGTAGAGGGCGGGAGCCGCAGACTGCTGCGTTGGCTTGACGGCCAGATACCCAGAGCCTTCCATCTTGAAGTCCAACTCATGCCGCTTGCCCGAGCTTCCAAGGTATTCGGGCCTAAGTTGCAGCTCCTTGCCGGGGTACCTTTGGAGCAGGGCTTGTGCTACCTCCGTGGCAAATGCCGATCCATCGGCGTCCACGCCCTGGTGCTCCATCTCCCAATGGGTGATGGCTACAAGGCAGGAGATGTACCGTGCAAAGGCGTCGGCGGACGACGAGTCCGTTGACAGGATCTCTATGACGCCCTTGGCATTGAGCGAGGCCCCGTGTTTGCTCGCCAGGTTGCTGAGGAACCTCAGCTTGTGCCCTGACGAGAAATTCATCCCTCTGCCAATGAAGTGCAGGACGGTCTGGCCATCGTCGAAAAACCGATGTATGTCGTTGTCGAAACTCTGCACATACACAGGCACGGGGTCGCCATCGGCAAAACAGAAGGGCGTGTTGATCCTTGCAAGCGTGCCTTGCTCGTTGATGGGCTGGCACGCAAACCCGGTCAGGTTGAGAAGGTTCTGGCAGATCATGGTTGGAGCCTCAGCTGTTCTGGATCCTCAAGTGCGGGCCTGAATTCGATGTTGGTGCGTTGACAGAAAAATGCGAAAACGTCATGGAAAGTCCGCCATGACTTCCACTCTGGAACAGGGTTTCGTGCATCTCCCAGATGCTCATGCGCCTGATCGTGCCAATTGTCGGGGTTGTAGCTTTTCGTTGTGATCTGCAATTGGTAAACCCTTGCCTTGGGCTGCTTCTTCATGTGACGGAACACACTCATCTTCAGGGTGATGAGCCCAGTATCCGAAGAGCGATAGAAGTTCAACTGGACCACAAGGCCTGTCCCCTTGCCGCTGTCCGTTACCAGGCCCTGTTCAAAGTTGAACGCTCCCTGTGGCTTGTCCAGTAACTTCCAATCGTCGGCCTCGGCGTCGTCGCAATAGTGACGTTCTGACAGTATCTGGCGAGCCTCCGCCTCGTCAAGACTATCCACCCTCTCCTCCTTTCATGTTGTTTGTGCAGGAGTTGCCGACAGCCAGCGCAGTGGCGCTGCTCACCTCCTGCCCTTGGTCACAACCGCGCTCGCCCTTTGATTCTGGAGTGCGCCGGCCTTGACGCATGTTGTATCGCATCAACGCGATCAAGGGTATTGCGTCTGGATCCATTGGCCTTCATCGCCCTGCGCCCACCAACCCCGGCATCACCGTGAAATCCACCTGCGCCTGCGCCAGTTGCTGCATGGCCGGGATCAGGGCGCGGGCGTCGCCGCGCCGCCATTGGAAGGCGTAGTGCAGAGGTGCGAGGGCGGCCTTGGGATGGGCGCCCCCGACGGCGCGCAGGCCCAGGGCGGCGATCCAGCCGGTGGGCAGGAAGCCCACGCCCACGCCGGCGCGCAGCATGCCGGCCACGGCGCCCCAGCTGTTGCACAGGATGCGCTCGCGCACGCTGGCGCCCTGGGCGAGCAGCCAGTCGTCTAGCAGGCGCGTGGTGCCGGCCTGCGGGGGCAGGGTGACCAGTGCATGGCGCTGCAGCAGGGCCGTGGCGCCCAGGCGGCCCGCGCCTGCCAGGCCGGGGGCCACGGCCCAGGCAAAGCGCGCGGCGCCCACGGGGCGGGACAGCAGGCTGCTGCGCGAGGAGCGGCCCGCGATGACGGCAAAGTCCAGCTCGCCGTCGTCCAGGCGCTGCTCCAGCACGCCGCCCACGTCCACATGGGGCTCCAGAACCAGTTGCGGATGGGCCTGGCGCGCGGCGGCCACGAAGGCCGGCAGCCAGGTCAGCGCCGACAGGTCGCCCACGCCGAAGCGGCAATGCCCGGCCAGCGCCTCGCGCGTGTCCAGGGCCTGGCCCAGCGCGGCCATGGCGTTGAGCACCTCCAGCGCGGCGGGCAGCAGGCGCTGGCCGGCGTCGGTAAGCACGGCGCGGTGGCCGCTGCGGTCGAACAGCGGCTGGCCCAGCGCGGACTCCAGTTCCGTGATGCGCTTGGACAGCGAGGACACGGACAGGTGCACGCGCTGCGCGGCCGTGGCGAAGTTGCTGCAGGTGGCGGCCCACCAGAAGGCTTCGAGCTGCTTGACCGAGGGTGTGGACATGGGGCTGTCATTGGCAAAAAGCGAACAAGTGCATTCTAAATAATCCACTTTCATTCAATGGATGCGCGTCCTACAGTGGCGCCGGTTCCTGAACATTCCGAGGTCCGCACCATGGCCGCCATCGCTTCCTCCTCTGCCTCCACGCCTTCGGCAACCGCCCTGCCGGCGCCGCGCGCCCCGGCCGTGCTGCGCCGCATGCTGTCGCTGCATGATTTCGAGGAGGCCGCGCGCCGCAGGCTGCCCCGGCCCATCTTCGGCTACATCGCCGGGGCGGCAGAGGACAACGCCTCGCTGCGCGACAACCGCGAGGTGTTCGGCGAATGGGGCCTGACCACGCGCGTGCTGGCCGATGTGTCGCAGCGCTCGCAGGCCGTGGAGCTGTTCGGCGAGCGCTATGCCAGTCCCTTCGGCATTGCGCCCATGGGCATCAATGCGCTGTCCACCTACCGGGGCGACCTGGTGCTGGCCCGCGCGGCCCAGCGCGCGGGCATTGTGTCGGTGATGAGCGGCACTTCGCTGATCCCCATGGAGGAGGTGGCGCGCGAGAGCCCGGCCACCTGGTTCCAGGCCTATATCCCCGGTGACCAGGCCCGCATCGACGCGCTGATCGACCGCGTGGAGCGCGCAGGCTTTCGCACCCTGGTGGTGACGGTGGACATACCGATCTCCGCCAACCGCGAGAACAACATCCGCACCGGCTTTTCCACGCCGCTCAAGCCCAGCCTGCGCCTGGCCTGGGACGGCATGGTGCGCCCGGGCTGGGTGGCGGGCACGTTCCTGCGCACGCTGCTGCGCCACGGCATGCCGCATTTCGAGAACTCCTTTGCCACGCGCGGCGCGCCCATCATGTCGTCCAGCGTGATGCGCGATTTTTCGGCACGCGACCACCTGAGCTGGCGCCACATCGAGGCCATCCGCCGCCGCTGGAAGGGGCCGCTGGTCATCAAGGGCGTGCTCAGCGTGGAGGACGCGCTGCAGGCGCGGCGCGTGGGGGCCGACGGCATCGTGCTGTCCAACCATGGCGGGCGGCAGCTCGACGGCGCGGTGTCGGCCATGCGCATTCTTGAGGACGTGGTGGCGGCCCTGGGGCCGGACTATCCCGTGCTGATCGACGGGGGCTTCAGGCGCGGCTCCGATGTGCTCAAGGCCGTGGCGCTGGGCGCGCGCATGGTGCTGGTGGGCCGGCCCTTCAACTATGCCGCCGCCGTGGGCGGCGAGGCCGGCGTGCTGCACGCCATCGGCCTGCTGCGCGACGAGGTGGACCGCAACCTGGCCATGCTGGGTGCCTCCTCCTGCGGCGCGCTGGACCGCTCGCACATCGTGCGCCGCGCATCGGCCTGACAGAAACCTCCACCGTCCGTTCAAAACACAGCCATTCCCAGGAGACATTCCATGAGCCACTTCACTTCACGCCGCAGCCTGTGCGCCCTGCTGCTGGCCGCAGGCGCCGCACCGGGCGCCATGGCGGCCGATGCCGGCGCCTATCCCACGCGCCCGGTGCGCCTGATCGTGCCGTTTGCGGCCGGCGGCACCACCGACATCGTGGCGCGCGCGATCGCGCCGCGCATGGCCGAGGCCCTGGGCCAGCCGCTGGTGGTGGACAACAAGGGCGGCGGCGGAGGCGCCATCGGCGCGCACGAGGCCGCGCGCGCCCAGCCCGACGGCTACACGCTGGGCGTGGCCACCGTGTCCACCACGGCCACCAATCCGGCCATCAACCCGCGCCTGCCCTACAACCCGCTCACCGATTTCACGCCCATCACCAACATTGCGGCCACGCCCAATGTGCTGGCCGTGCATCCGGGCTTCAAGGCGCAGAGCTTTGCGGCCTTCGTGGAGGAGGTGAAGAAGAACCCCGGCAAGCATGCCTACGGCACGGCGGGCACGGGCTCCATAGGCCACATGCTGATGGAGCTGATGTCCAGCCGCTCGGGGCTGTCGCTCACGCATGTGCCCTACCGGGGATCGGGCCCCGCGCTCAACGATGCGGTGGCGGGCCAGGTGCCCATCGTCTTCGACAACCTGCCCTCGGCCCTGCCCTTCATCAAGGCGGGCCGGCTCACCGCGCTGGCGGTGGCCGCGCCAGAGCGCCTGGCCCAGTTGCCCCAGGTGCCCACCTTCAAGGAGCTGGGGCTGGAGCCGGTCAACCGCAGCGCCTTCTATGGCATCTACGGCCCCAAGGGGCTGTCGCCCGAGATCGTGGCGCGCCTGCATGCGGCCGCCCAGCGCGCGCTGGCCAGCCCCGAGGTGCGCCGCCAGATCGAGGACACGGGCTCGCGCGTGATCGGCAACCGCCCCGAGGAGTTCGCGCGCGAGATCGCGGCCGAGAACGCCCTGTACCGCAAGATCGCCACTGAGCGGCGCATCGTGGCGGATTGAGGGGCCGCCGGGGCGGGAATGGGCGATGGGGCCGGGGCCTGCGAAAAAATTTCGCCAACGCTGTCACAACGCGCACGCCCCGTGCGTCTTGAAGGTATGGGCCAGCCATTCCGGCCGGCTGCTACATCCCTCAAGGAGTGTTTTCCATGACCGCTTCGTCTTCCGCTGCCACCGGCGCCCGTCCTCTTGCCGCCCCCACGCCGCGCCTGAACTTCCAGGCCGTCGCCCCCGAGCTGTACAAGGCCCAGGCCGGCATCAACGCGCTGCTGAACGAGTCCAGCCTGGGCATCCAGCTGCTGGAGCTGGTGTTCCTGCGCGTCTCGCAGATCAACGGCTGCGCCTTCTGCGTGGACATGCACACGCGCGAACTGCTGTCCCGGGGCGAGGACCTGCAGCGCATCAACAGCATCGTCACCTGGCCCGAGGTGGATTTCTACGACGGGCGCGAGCGCGCCGCCCTGAACTGGGCCGAGCGCTGCACGCGCCTGAGCCAGGCCCATCCCGAGCAGCAGGACTTCGAGGCGCTGCGCCCGCATTTCAGCGAGCGCGAGATGGTGGAGCTGACCTATGCCATCGGCAGCATCAATGTCTGGAACCGCCTGTGCGCGGGCTTTGCAGCGCCCGTGGCACGCAAGCCGATCAAGCTCTGAACGCCTGCAAGCCGCTCACTCCGCCGAGAGCTTTCGCTCCTTCACCAGCCTGCCCCACTGCTCGTACTCCTTCTTCATGAAGGCCGCGAACTCGGCGCGCGTGGTGGGCTGGGGGGTGAGGCCGTGCTTGTTCAGCGCCTCCTTGACGCCGGGGTCATTGAGTACCTTGACGATCTCGGTGTTCCAGCGGTCCAGCATCGGCTTGGGCGTCTTGCCCGGTGCCACGAAGGCATACCAGTTCAGCGCCTCGAAGCCGGGATAGCCGGCTTCGGCCACCGTGGGGATGTCGGGCATGTACGCCGGGCGTGTCAGCCCCGTGGTGGCCAGCGGGATCAGCTTGCCGGCCTCGATGTGGGGCAGGGCCGTGGGCGGCGCGGCGAAGTAGCTGGTCACGCGCTCGCCCAGCAGGTCCTGCAGCGCGGGCGCGCCGCCCTTGTAGGGCACGTGCACCATGTCGATGCCCGCGCGCTGGTTGAACAGCTCGCCTGCCAGGTGGGAGGCCGAGCCCGCGCCCGTCGAGGCGTAGTCCACCGTGCCCGGGTTCTTCCTGGCCTTGGCCACGAACTCGGCCAGGGTCTTCACGCCCGCGCCCTTGTGCACCACCAGCACGTTGGGAAAGTTCACGCCGCCCGAGATGGGCGCCAGGTCCTTGAAGGGGTCGTAGGGCAGCTTCATCAGGTGCGGCGCAATGGTCAGCGGCCCCACCGAGCCGAACAGCAGCACCGAGCCGTCGGCCGCCGCGTTGGCCACCTGCTGGTGGGCGATGTTGCCGCCCGCGCCGCCCTTGTTCTCCACCACCACGCTCTGGCCGATGTTCTCGCCCAGCTTCTTGGCGATCAGGCGCGCGGCCGCATCGGCAGCGCCGCCGGCGGCGAAGCCCACGACCAGGGACACGGGCTTCTTGGGAGGAAAGTCCTGGGCCTGCGCACTGGCGGCCAGTGCGAGCAGGGAGGCGGCCAGGGCGGTGGCGTGCAGGAAGTTGCGCTTGTTCATCATGGGGTTGTCTCCGTCATTGGCTGGGAATCGGGGCGGATGCGGCTAGTCGGCGCCCAGCCCGATGGGGCTGGGCTGGCGCTTTTCGGTGTTGTGGCGCAGCAGGGACGCCGTGCGGAACACGCCGTGCGCGAACTTGCCGTAGGGCAGGGTGGCGAACAGGGCGATCACCGCGCCCAGGTGCAGGCACAGCAGCAGGGCCAGGGCCGGCGTGCCGCGGCCCAGCCACAGCGCCATGCCGCTGGCCGCGACCAGGAACAGCAGGGCGATGAAGCCCAGGTCCATGGGTTTCTGGCGCGCGTCGCCATGCTGCGGGTGGCGCCTGCGGTTCAGGTGCCACAGGCCTGCGGTGCCCAGCATGAGGCTGGTGCCGCCCACGGCGCCCAGCAGCTTGGGCAGGCTGGGGAATTCGTAGGGCGCGGCCCAGCCGAACACGTAGTGGTAGACCGTGGCCAGCGCCGTGGCCGCAAAGCACAGCATGAATCCGTAGAAGGTCAGGTGGTGAAAGCGCCTGCGGCTCAGGGTGTAGGCATCGTCCTCGTTGTGGCAGCCCTCGCCGTGGCCGCCGTCCAGGTATTTGAGGCGCAGCACGTCGTGCGCGGCCTCGGCCGCCGCCGGCGTGCCCACGTCCACGTCGCCGGTGGCGGGCTTGACGTCCTTCCAGAAGCGGCGCACGCCCATGGCCAGTGCCAGCACCACGAACAGGAACACGGGCGCGAAGATGCCCACCAGCAGGTTGTGCGGGAACAGGTTGTAGAAGTTGGCGCCCAGGTCGGCGCCCCACAGCCGGCCCAGGCCGCCCTGCAGGGCCACGGCCAGCACCAGGAACAGCGACAGGCCTGCGGCCAGGGCCAGCGACAGCGTGAGCCCGTTCCTCTGGTACAGGCGCCCCAGGGCGGGCGGCCAGGCGTAGTCGGCATAGGTCTGGCCGCGCACCTCGGCCATGGCCTTGGGGATGTTGATGGCGAATTCATGCGGCGGCGCGTACTGGCAGGCATGCAGGCAGGCGCCGCAGTTGTGGCACAGGTTGGCCAGGTAGTGCACATCGGCCTTGCCGAACTCCAGCCGCCGCGTCATGGCCGGGAAGACCGCGCAAAAGCCTTCGCAGTAGCGGCAGGCGTTGCAGATCTGCAGGGCGCGCGCCACCTCGCCTTCGGCGGCCGTTTCGGTGGAGACCGGCAGGATGGGAATGACCCGGCCTGCGGCCAGGTCCTGGGCTTCTTGGGCCAGGGCGTTCAGGGTCTGCATCTCGGTCAAGCCTTCTCTGTCACTGCGCCGCGCACGGCGGGGTGGCCCGTGGCGGCCAGGGCTGCGTTGCGGCCCGCGATGCGGCCGAAGGCCGTGCCGATGGACATGCCCACGCCGGCCGTATAGCCCTTGCCCAGCACGTTGCCGGCCATCATTTCGCCGGCCACGAACAGGTTGGTGCTGGGCTGGCCGGCAAAGCGCACGGCCGCCGTGTCGTCGGTCTCCAGGCCCAGGTAGGTGAAGGTCACGCCGGGGCGCAGCTGGTAGCCGTAGAAGGGCGCCGTGTCGATGGGGCGGGCCCAGTGGGTCTTGGCGGGCGCCAGGCCCTCGGTATGGCAGTCGTCCAGCGCCGTGTGGTCGAAGTGGCCGACGCGGCAGGCGCCGTTGTAGGCATCCAGGGTCTGCATGAAGCGTTCCTCGTCCAGGCCCAGCTTGCGTGCCAGCTCGGGCAGGGAGTCGGCGCGCACGCCCGGGAAGACCGGCGGCATGAAGCGGCCTATGGCCTTGGCGTCGATGACGGACCAGGCGGTCTGGCCCGGCTGCTGGGCCACCAGGCGGCCCCAGATGGCATAGCGCTTGGGCCAGAAGTCCTCGCCCTCGTCGTAGAAGCGCTCGGCCTCACGGTTGACCACCACGCCCAGCGAGACGCAGTCGATGCGCGTGCAGATGCCGCCGTCGTACAGCGGCGCGCGCGCATCGATGGCCACCATGTGGGCCTGGGTGGGGTCGCCGATGCGGTCGGCGCCATGGTCTTCGAGCAGGTGGCGCAGCAGCACGCCGCGGTTGAAGGCCGTGCCGCGGATCAGGAAGTTGTCGGACGGCCACTCGCCGCGCGCGTTCTGCCCCCAGGCCTCGCGCAGCCACTCGCGGTTGGACTCGAAGCCGCCCGCCGCCAGCACGCAGGTCTTTGCGGTGATGCGCTGCTCGCCCACCCAGGCGGCCTTGAACTCGCCGTCCTCGATCTCCAGCCGGTCCACGGGCGACGCGTAGCGCACCTGCACACCCAGCCGTTCGGCGCTGCGGTAGTAGGCATTGACCAGGGCCTTGCCGCCGCCCATGAAGAAGGCATTGGTGCGCGCCACATGCAGGGCGCCCGACAGCGGCGGCTGGAAATGCACGCCGTGGCGGCGCATCCAGTCGCGGCAGGTGGAGGAGGCGCGGATCACCATGCGCGCCAGGTGCTCGTTGGTGATGCCGCCCGTGACCTTGAGCAGGTCCTGCCAGAACTCCTCTTCGGGGTAGGCCTCGACCAGCACGTCCTGGGGCGCGTCGTGCATGCAGCGCAGGTTGCGCGTGTGGCCGGAATTGCCGCCGCGCCAGTCGCGCGGCGCCGCCTCCAGCAGCAGCACGCTGCGGCCTGCCTCGCGCGCCATCAGGGCCGCGCACAGGGCGGCATTGCCGCCGCCTATGACCAGGACATCGGGGTCCATGGAGTTCTCCTTGCATTCGCCATCGTGGGGATTGCGAATGTAGGGAGAACGCCGCGCGGCGGGCAGGGGCCCGCCGGCATGGGGGTATCAGTCTTCGTGATGGATGAGGGCCGTGCCAGCCCAGGCGCCGCCGCGCAGCAGCTGGCGCACGCAGTCGATCAGCACCACGCGCGCGGCCAGGGCGGCGGGCGACAGCTCATCCTCGGACAGGCTGCACAGCAGGTTGGTGCGCAGGGCATCTTTGTCCGTGATACGCGACCACTCGAAGCGCTGCGCGGCATCGGCATAGCGGCCCATGGAGGCCCAGGGCTGCACCGTGCTGCCCAGGCCCGCATCCACGGCCGCCATGACCATGGACAGCGAATCCACCTCCAGCACCAGATGCGGCGTGAAGCGCGCCTGCGAGAAGGCCGTGTCCAGCGTGCTGCGCAGGCCGTGCAGGCCCGTGGGCAGGATCAGCGATTCGCCGGCCAGGTCGGCCAGCGCCATCTGCGGCGGCAGCGGCTCGGGGTGGTGGCCGCGCGCGCGGATCAGGAACAGCTCTTCCTCGATCAGCGGGTGCACCTGCCAGCGCCGCCCGCCTGCGCGGGCCTGACCGCCGTGCAGGCGGGCGTCGAACAGCACGGCCATGTCCAGCGCGCGCGCATTGAGCATGTCGGTCAGGTGGCCTGACATGCCTTCCACCATGTGCAGGCGCACATCGGGGTAGCGCGCGCGCATGGCCTGCATCATGGGCAGGCCCAGCATGGCCGAGGTGGTGGGCGCCAGGCCCACGCTGACCGAGCCCGACAGCCGTGCCTGCTGCGCGCTGCGCACGGCCTGCTCGGCATGGCGCAGCGTGAGCTGGGCCTCGCGGAAGAAGGCCACGCCCGCCTCGGTGGGCACCACGCCGCGCGGCGTGCGCTGCAACAGCCGGGTGGACAGCTCGCTTTCCAGGCGGCTGACCTGCTGGCTCAGCGCGGACTGGACCATGTCCAGGTCCAGGGCGGCGCGGCTCATGGAGCCCAGTTCGACGATGCGGACGAAGTAGCGGAGTTGTCTCAGTTCCATGGGGGCGGCGCTCGTGGTGTGCAGCGCCGATTGTCGGTGCAGACCGGGGCTTGGCCTCAGATGCCGCGCGGCAGCAGGGCCGCCAGGGCTTCGCCTATCGAGCGCGCAATCAGCTTCTGGCGCTCGCCGGGCATGCGCTCCAGCGTGGAGGCCACGCTGACGGCGGCCACGGGCTCGCCTTCGGCATTGCGCACCGCCATGCCCACGGCCAGCACGCCGCGCGTGGCGTGGTTGCCGATGACGGACCAGCCGCGCTGGCGCGTGGCCTTCACCAGCAGGGCCATGCGCTCGGGCGTCATGCCGCCGTACTGCTCCAGCACGGGCGCGTTGGCCGCCATCGCGGCCTGCACCTCGGTATCGGGCAGGGCGGCCAGCAGGGCCAGGCCCGCCGCTCCCACGCCCAGCGGCTGGCGCGTGCCCACCTGGATCACCAGGATCTGCACCGGATGCGTGCCCACATGGCGGGCGATGCAGTGCGATGCCGCGCCTTCGCGCACGATGGCAAAGGCCGCGTCCGCGCAGCCCGCGCTCACGCGCTCCAGCACGGGCTGCAGCCGCACGGCCATGTTGGGCTGGCCTGCGCTGGCGGCCGTGGCCGCCAGCCGGTGGCCGGCCGCATAGCCGAAGCGCCCCCTGTGCGCCACATAGCCGCTGTCCACCAGGGTGGACAGCAGGCGGTACACCGTGGCGCGCTCCAGCCCCGTGGCGCGGCACAGGTCAGCGACGCGCAGGCCCTCGCGGCCTGCGGCCAGCACGGCGTCCAGCACCTGCAGGCCACGGCGCAGCGTGCGGCTGCCGGCATCGTCGGCGGAGACTGGAATGTCCGCTGGCCGGACGTTTGGATTGGTGCTGCGCGAAGGCATGGAAAAGAATTTCCCGGTGATTGCAAGCAGGACAGAAAAGAGCCTGCGTGCAGCGCGCAGTGTGCCGCAGGCCGTCGAAAGCCCACACAAGCAGACATAAGCGGACACAAGCAGACATCAGAACGATCACCTGGAGACAAGACATGACCACCCCTGCCCGTTTCAATCCGTGGGCGCGCCGGCGCCTGCTGGCCTGCTCCTTCACCTGCGCACTGGCCGGCATGGCCGCCGCGACCGTCGCGACCGTGGCGTTGGCGCCCGCGCCCGTGCTGGCGCAGCCGGCGGCCTGGCCGGCCCGGCCCGTGCGGCTCGTGGTGGGCTATGCGGCCGGCGGCGCCACCGACGTGATCGCACGCCTGGTGGCCGCCCGGATGGGCGAGCAGCTGGGCCAGAGCGTGGTGGTGGACAACCGCACGGGCGCCAACAGCAATGTGGGCGCCGAGGCCGTGGCGCGGGCGCCTGCGGACGGCTACACGCTGTATGTCTACACCATTGCCAACACCATCAATGCCTCGCTCTACCCCCGGCTCGGCTATGACCCGGTCAAGGACTTCGAGCCCATAGGCCTGATCGCCAAGATTCCCAACATCCTCGTGGTCAACCCGCGCCTGCCCATACAGAACGTGGCCGACTATGTGCGCCATGCCCGGCAGAGTGCGCAGGGCATCAGCTTCGCCTCGTCGGGCAGCGGCTCGTCGATCCACCTGTCGGGCGAGATGTTCCGGCAGCTCTCGGGCCTGCGCATGCTGCACGTGCCCTACCGGGGCAGCGCACCGGCCATCACCGACCTGCTGGGCGGGCAGGTGGATTCCATGTTCGACAACGCGCCCTCGGCCCTGCCCCATGTGCAGGCAGGCAAGCTGCGCGCGATCGCCATCACCAGCGCCCGGCGCTCGGCGCTGCTGCCCGATGTGCCCACGTTGGCGGAGTCAGGCTATGCGGGCTTCGACGTGCAGTCGTGGTTCGGCCTGGCCGCCCCTGCGGGCACGCCGCCGGCCGTGATCGAGCGCCTGAACCATGCCCTGAACACCGCCCTGGCCGCACCCGAGCTGCGCCAGCGCCTGGGCGAGATGGCCGCCACGCCCGAGCCCGGCACCCCGGCGCAGATGCGCAGCTTTGCGGCGTCGGAGATCAAGCGCTGGCGCGAGGTGGTCAAGGCCTCGGGCGCCACCGCCCAGTAGTTCGACACACGTTCGGCAAAAGCTCGACACAACCGCACCACAAGGAGACGACCCCCATGCAACCCATTGATTTTTTCTGGCGCGCGGCCGAGCGCTGGCCGCAGCGCATCGCCATCGACGCACCGGGCGGCTGCATCCGCTATGACGCGCTGGCCCGCAAGGTGGCCGCGCTGGCGGCCGGCCTGCAGGCGCTGGAGCCCGCCGTGCAAAGCCGCGTGGGCATCTGCGCGGGCAACAGCGCAGACCATATCGCCGCCCTGCTGGCGGTGATGGCCAGCGGCAAGGTCTGGGTGCCGCTCAATCCCAAGAGCACGCAGTCCGAGGTGCGCCGCATCATCGATGCCACCGAGCCTTCCATCGTGCTGTGCGACGCGGGTGGCGCTGCACTGGTGCAAGGGGCGCCGGGCATCCACCTGGTGCTGGGCGAGGGCACGGCGGCGCTGGAGCAGGCGCAGACCGGCGCTTTGCCTGTGACACCCGACCTGCCCGCCGATGCCATCCAGGCCATCAAGTTCACGGGTGGCACCACGGGCCTGCCCAAGGGCGTGATGCAGCCCTGCCGCGCCTGGATGGCCGGCATTGCCAACCAGATCCAGGCCTGGGGGTTCGATGAGCATGACCGCTACGTCATGGCCGCGCCCATCACGCATGGCACGTCCACCTACCTGCTGCCCATCCTGGCGCAGGGCGGCTGCCATGTGCTGCTCGACGGTGCGGGTGCCGAGGCCGTGCGCAGCGCCTTTGCCCTGCGCGGCGGCACCGTGTGCTTCATGCCGCCCACCCTGATCTACATGCTGATGGCGCTGCCGGGCGCCAGCCGTGCGGACTTCCCCGGCCTGCGCCGCCTCATCTACGGCGGCGCCGCCATGCCGCCCGAGAAAATCCGCCAGGTGCGCGCCTTCTTCGGCCCCGTGCTGGCCACCACCTATGGCCAGACCGAGGCCCCGCAGATCCTCACGGCCATGCGGCCCGAGGACTTCGAGGACGAAGGCCTGTGGACCTCCGTGGGCCGGGCCACCTGGTTCAGCGACCTGGCCATCATGGCGCCCGACGGCCGCCTGCTGCCCCGGGGCGAGGTGGGCGAGGTCGTGGCGCGCGGCGATCTGCTGATGAGCGGCTACTGGCGCCTGCCCGGCAAGACGGCCGAGACCCTGGTGAACGGCTGGCTGCACACGGGGGACCGGGGCCTGATCGATGCGCAGGGCTACCTGCACCTCAAGGACCGCCTGAAGGACCTGGTCATCACGGGCGGCTTCAACGTCTATCCCGTGGATGTGGAAAACGCCTTGGGCCAGCATCCGGCCGTGCACGAGTGCGTGGTCTTCGGTATCCCCGACGATCACTGGGGCGAGGCCGTGCAGGCCGCCGTGCAATTGCGCGCCGAACTGCGCCCCGACCAGCGGCCGGACGAGGCCGAGCTGATCGCCTTCGTGCGCCAGCGCCTGGGCCCCGTGCAGACACCCAAGCGCATCCACTTTCACGCCAGCCTGCCGCGCTCGCCCGTGGGCAAGCTGCTCAAGACGGCCGTGCGCGAGCTTGCGCTGGCACCCCGTTGATCCCGCACACCATCACAAGGAGACCCTGGCCATGGCAACCCCCCAACCCCCCGTCACCCGCCTGTGCACCCACACCCTCACCAGCCTGCATTACCGCGATGCCGACCTGGTCGAGGACCTGATGGGCAAGAAGACCTTCACCGAGGTGATGCTGATGCAGATCCTGGGCCGCACGCCGCGCCCCGTGGACCTGCGCATCGCCGATGTGGTGCTCATCGTGCTCATGGAGCATGGCCTCACGCCCAGCGCCATCGCCACGCGCCTCATCTACATGAGCGCGCCGGAGAACCTGCAGGGCGCCGTCTCGGCCGGCCTGCTGGCCGTGGGCAGCTCCTTCGTGGGCACCATGGAGAACTGCGCCGCGCTGCTCGATCGCATCGCCGCCGCCGCCGACCCCGAGGCCGAGGCCCGCGCCATCGCCCAGCACCACAAGGCGTTGAAAAGCCCCGTCCCCGGCTTTGGCCACCACCTGCACAAGCCCGTGGACCCGCGCGCCTACAAGCTGCTGGACATGGGCCGCGCCGAACCCGAACTGGCGGGCAGCAGAATCCGCGCGCTCGAAACCCTGTCCGCCGCCGTGGACGCCGCGGTGGGCCGGCCCATCACCATCAATGCCACGGGGGCCGTGGCCGCCCTGCTGGGCGAGATCGGCGTGCCCACGGCCGTGATGCGCGGCTTTGCCGTCATCTCGCGGGCGGCGGGGCT
Organism: Delftia sp. ASV31; assembly: GCF_016428765.1. NCBI lineage: Bacteria > Pseudomonadati > Pseudomonadota > Betaproteobacteria > Burkholderiales > Comamonadaceae > Delftia > Delftia sp. ASV31. The sequence continues at coordinate 12,661 of NZ_JAELTK010000037.1, read as the reverse complement.
GGTGGCGCATGTGGTGGAGGAGCAGCAAAGCCCGTCGGGCCGGTTCATCTGGGAAACGGTGGAGGAGGCCATCCCCTACGCGGGGCATGCAGTTTCCGCGAACGCTGCGTGAAGCAATGACCGATGGACCACCGCGCGCCATGCCGCGAGCATGGAGTCCATGCAACAAACCCATGGATTGTCCAGCGCCCTCGACGGCCTGCGCGTGGTGGACCTGTCCCGCATCCTGGCGGGACCCTGGTGCACCCAGAACCTTGCCGACCTGGGCGCATCGGTGCTCAAGATCGAGCGTCCCGGCACGGGCGACGACACGCGCGCCTGGGGGCCACCCTTCGTGCAGGCCCCCGGTGGCGAGGCCGTGTCGGCCTACTTCCTGTCCTGCAACCGCGGCAAGCAGTCGGTGGCGCTGGACTTCACCGAGCCGGCCTCGCATGCCTGGCTGCTGCGCCAGATCCGCGATGCCGACGTGCTGGTGGAAAACTACAAGGCCGGCGCGCTGGCACGCCACGGCCTGGACTACGCGGCGCTGGCCGCCATCAACCCCGGGCTGATCTACCTGTCGATCACGGGCTTCGGCCAGAGCGGCCCGTTTGCGCACAAGCCCGGCTACGACTATGTGTTCCAGGGCCTGGGCGGCCTCATGGGCTACACGGGCGTGGCCGATGGCGAGGAGGGCGCGGGCCCGCTGCGCACGGGCGTGGCCGTGGTGGACCTGATGACGGGCATGTATGCCACCAGCGCCGTGCTGGCGGCCGTGGTGCAGCGCCAGCGCACGGGGCGCGGCCAGCACATCGACCTGGCGCTGCTGGACGTGGCCGTGGCCATGAATGCCAACCAGGCGGCCAACTACCTGGTCAGCGGCGAGAACCCGCGCCGCACGGGCAACGCCCATCCCAATTGCGCGCCCTACGAGGTGTTTGCCTGCGAAGACGGGCATTTCATCCTGGCCATCGGCAATGACGGGCAGTTCGCCGCCCTGTGCTCCGTGCTGGGCACGGACTGGCACCTGGACGCACGCTTTGCCACCAATGCCGCGCGCCTGACCGGCATGGCGCAGCTGCGCCCGCTGCTGCGCGCGGCGCTGGGCCGCTGGCCGCTGCAGGCCCTGACCGATGCGCTGGACACCGCCCAGGTGCCCTGGGGCTGCATCAACACCATGGAGCAGGTCTTCGCCCATCCGCAGGTACGGCACCGCCAGATGCTGCAGACGGTGGAGCACCCGCAGCTGGGCACGCTGAAGCTGGTGCGCAACCCCATGGTGCCGGCCGGCAGCGGCGCCCAGGTGCCGCCGCCGCCCGTGCTCGGTGCGGCGCCGCAGGACCTCTGAAGCCCTAGACATCGACAAGCCAAGAAGGAGACAAGGATGACGAAACGCATGAAAGCACTGAAGGCCGCCGTGGCAGCCGCCGCGCTGGCGGGGATGCCGCTGGCATATGCAGCGGGGGCAGCGGGGGCGGCGGGGGCAGGAAGCTATCCCGACCGGCCCGTACGCCTGGTCGTGCCCTATGCGGTGGGCGGCGCCACCGATGTGATCGCGCGCGTGGCGGCCCGCTACCTGGGCGAGACGCTGGGCCAGCCCGTGGTGGTGGAAAACCGCCCCGGCGCGGGCGGCAGCACGGGCTCGGCCTATGCGGCCAAGCAGCCGGCCGACGGCTACACCCTGGTGATGATGGTGGAGAGCTCGCATGCCGTGAACCCCAACGTCTACGCCAAGCCCGCGTATGACCCGGTGAAGGACTTCACCCCCATCACCAACATCGCCAACGTGCCGGGCGTGATGGTGGTCAGCGCAGGCTCGGCCTACAAGAGCGCCAAGGATGTGAGCGACGCGGCGCGCGCCGCGCCGGGCAAGCTCAACTACGGCTCCTCGGGCAATGGCGGGCTCAGCCACCTGAGCGGTGCGCTGTTCGGCAGCACCACCGGCACCACCCTCACCCATGTGCCCTACAAGGGCCTGGGGCCGGCGCTCAACGACCTGATGGCGGGGCAGCTCGATGTGGTGTTCGACAACATGCCGTCCTCGGGCGCGCTGATCGCAGGCGGCCAGCTGCGTGCCCTGGCCGTGTCCAGCCCCGTGCGCCTGCCGGCCCTGCCGGGCGTGCCCACCTATGCCGAGGCCGGGCTCAAGCCCATGAACGACATGTCCTGGTACGGCCTGGGCGCGCCTGCCAGGCTCGATCCCGCCATTCTTGCCAGGCTCAGCGAAGCCATGCGCAAGACCTTGCAAAAGCCCGAGCTGATCAAGACCATAGAGCAGCAGGGCGCCGTCGTGGACTTCCAGGAGCCTGCGCAGTTCAGGCAGACGGTGGAGCGCTCCAACCGCGCCTGGTCCCAGCTGATCCGCGACATCGGATTCGAGAAACTTTGAGGAGATCTGCCGTGCATGCACAAGTGACCTTTCCCACCCCGCAGACCGCCGTGCTCACCATCACCGGCGGCGGGCCGCTGAACATCCTGGGCACGCCCGTGATCCGCGCGCTGACCGCGCAATTGGCCGAGCTGGCCGAGCGCCCCGATCTGCACTGCCTGGTGCTGCGCGGATCGGGCACGCGCGCATTCGTGGCGGGGGCCGACATCCGCGAGATGGCGTCGCTCAACGCCGCCTCGGCACGCGCCTTCATCAGCGGGCTGCGCGACCTGTGCAACGCGGTGCGGCATTTTCCCGTGCCCGTGATCGCCAGGCTGCAGGGCCATACGCTGGGCGGCGGGCTGGAGCTGGCCATGGCGGCCGACCTGCGCATCGCGGCCGATGATGCCGTGGTGGGCATGCCCGAGGTCAAGGTCGGCATTCCCTCGGTGATCCACGCGGCCATGATGCCCGCGCAGATCGGCGGCACGCGCGCCAGCTGGCTGCTGCTCACGGGTGAGAACATCGGCGCCCTGCAGGCCGAGCGCTGGGGCCTGCTCAACGAATGCGTGCCCGGCGACCAGCTCGATGCGCGCATCGCGCAGATTGCCGAGGGGCTGGGCGGGATCGGCATCGAGGCGCTGCGCCAGCAAAAGCGCCTGCTGCGCCGCTGGGAGGGCATGGGCGTGGACTCGGCCATCACCGACAGCGTGGCCGAGTTCGGCGCGGCCTTCAACACGGGCGAGCCGCAGCACCACATGAATGCCTTCCTGGAGCGCAAGCAGGCCAAGGCCCAAGCCCAGCCCCAGCCCCAGCCCAAGCCCAAGCCCTGAACCTACGCCTTGTCGGCCAGCCCTTTCAGAAAGCTGCGCAGCCGCTGCGCGGTGGGCGTCAGCGGCCGTTCGCTGGAGCGCACCAGCTGCAGCGGGCGCCGTGCCCAGGTTTCCTCCAGCGGCAGGCAGGCCACCGCATGCGCGGTGCCGAGCCTGCGGTAGATGCTGTGCGGAATGATGGCCAGGCCCACGCCCTGCGAGACCAGCCGCACGATGGAGGTGAAATCGTCCACGTGGATGCGGCAGCGCAGCGGCCGGCCATGGCGCTTGGCCAGCTCGCGCAGAAAGGCGTAGTTGCTGCTGGTCAGCGCCATGCCCACGAAGGCATGGGCCAGGGTGTCGAAGAAGCGGCAGGAAGGGCCGTCGCCGTCGTCTGGCCTCTCGCCCGGCTGGGGCACCAGCGGATGGCCGGGCGGGGCGATCACCACCAGGCGGTCCTGTGCAAAGGTCTCGCAGGCCACGGCGCCCGCCATGGGCTCGCCCGCGTAGACGCCCAGGTCGGCCTCGCCCTCGGCCACGCTGGCGGCAATCGTCTCGCTGGTCTGCTCCACCAGGGTCAGGTTCACCTCGGGAAAGGCGGTCAGGAACTCGCCGATGTGCGGGCCGATGAAGCCGTGCAGCGAGGAGCTGTTGGCCGCCAGCGTTGCCTTGCCCTGCAGGCTGCAGCCCAGCAGGGCGGCCTCGGCCTCCATGCCGTCGATGGCAGCGAACACGCCGCGCGCATGCTCGAGCATGGCGTGGCCTTCCTCGGTCAGCCGCATGCCCTTGTGCTCGCGCGTGAACAGCTGGCAGCCCAGGGCCTGCTCCAGGTTGCGCAGCCGCTGGCTGGCGGCCGAGGGCGTCAGGTGCCGCGCCTGGCTGGCACGCGAGAGATTGCCGGCCTGGGCGATGGCCATGAACAGCTTCAGATCGGTCAGGTCGTAGCGCATGCGGGCGTTTCCTAGGGGCAAGAGGGCCATTATTCCTGCTGGCGCAGGGCTGCAAAGCCCGTGGCGCGCAGCCTTTGAAGGGCGCTGGGATAATCGCTGCCATGACTAAACACCGCGTCGTGGTGGGCCTGTCGGGCGGTGTGGACTCCGCTGTCACGGCCCATCTCCTCAAGCAACAGGGCCATGAAGTGGTCGGCATCTTCATGAAGAACTGGGAAGATGACGACGACAGCGAATACTGCTCGTCCAATGTCGATTTCGTCGATGCCGCCGCCGTGGCCGACGTGGTCGGCATCGAGATCGAGCATGTGAACTTCGCCTCCGAGTACAAGGACCGCGTCTTCGCCGAGTTCCTGCGCGAATACCAGGCCGGCCGCACGCCCAACCCCGACGTGCTGTGCAATGCCGAGATCAAGTTCAAGGCCTTCCTGGACCACGCCATGCGCCTGGGCGCCGAGAAGATCGCCACGGGCCACTACGCCCGCGTGCGCCAGAACCCCGGCACGCAGCTGTTCGAGCTGCTCAAGGGGCTGGACCCGGCCAAGGACCAGAGCTACTTCCTGCACCGCCTCAACCAGGCCCAGCTGTCCAAGGCCATGTTCCCCGTGGGCGAGCTGAAGAAGACCGAGGTGCGCCGCATTGCCGAGGAGATCGGCCTGCCCAACGCGAAGAAGAAGGACTCCACGGGCATCTGCTTCATCGGCGAGCGGCCGTTCCGCGACTTCCTGAACCGCTACATCAGCAAGGAGCCCGGCAACATCCTCGACGACCGCAACCGCAAGCTGGGCAAGCATGTGGGCCTGTCGTTCTACACGCTGGGCCAGCGCTCGGGCCTGGGCATCGGCGGCGTCAAGGAAAAGGGCGCGCCGCGCGGCGGCGGCGACCATGATCCCTGGTTCGTGGCGCGCAAGGAGCTGGACACCAACACGCTGCGCGTGGTGCAGGGCCATGACCATCCCTGGCTGCTGTCGCAGTCGCTGCTGGCCGACCAGGTCAGCTGGGTGGCCGGCCACGCGCCCGCCGAGGGCAAGGCCTACGGCTCCAAGACGCGCTACCGCCAGCCCGACTCGCCGGCCCTGATCTCGGGCGCCACGCCCGAGGGCTTCCGGCTGGATTTTCCCGAGCCGCAATGGGCCGTCACGCCCGGCCAGTCGGCCGTGCTCTACGACGGCGACGTGTGCCTGGGCGGCGGCATCATCGCGGCGGTGGATCCGCACTGATGCAGCACTGACGCGGCACTGATGCGGCATTGATGCCGGGCAGGATTCGGCCCGTCGCGTTTTGCTATCGTCACGGGGGGCGGCACAACCGCCCCTTTTTCTTTTTCCTTTTGTTCTTCACGACAGCACCACAGGAGACCCCATGGCTTCATCGATTCTTGCGCGCCGGCATTTTCTGGGAGCGGCCCTGGGCGCCGTGGCCACGGCCGGATGCAACGGCGAGGTGTCCTGGGGCGATCCCATCGATCCGCCCGTGACGGACCGCGTCAAGCGTGCGCTCGATCAGCTCGACGGCCAGGTGCGCGCGCAGATGCGGCGCACGGGCGTGCCCGGCGTGGCCGTGGCCGTGGTGCATGAAGGCCGCCTGGTCTATGCCCAGGGCATGGGCGTGCGCCGTCTGGGCTCGTCGCTGGCCGTGGATGCGGACACGGTGTTCCAGCTCGCCTCCGTCTCCAAGTCCGTGGGCGCCACCGTGGTGGCGCAGCAGGTGGGCCAGCGCCGCGTGTCCTGGGACACGCGCGTGCAGCAGGGCCTGCCCTGGTGGACGCTGGAGGACGCAGATGCCGCCCAGCGCATCACCGTGGGCGACATGTATGCCCACCGCTCGGGCCTGCCCGGCCAGGCCGGCGATGCGCTGGAGGAGCTGGGCTTCAGCCAGCGCCAGATTCTGGAGCGCCTGCGCTACCTGCCGCTGCGGCCCGTGGGCACCCAGTACGCCTACAGCAACTTCGGCCTGACCACGGGCGCCGAGGCCGTGGCCGCCATCGCAGGCCAGTCCTGGGCGGCGCTGTCGCAGCAGGCCGTCTACGGCCCGCTGGGCATGACGCAGACCAGTTCGCTGTTTGCCGATTTCGAGGCGCGCGCCAACCGCGCGGCCGGCCACCTGCGCGTCAACGGCGTGTGGCAGGCGGGGCCGGTGCGCCGGCCCGATGCGCAGTCGGCTGCCGGCGGCGTCAGCTCCACGGTGCGCGACATGGCGCGCTGGATGACCATGCTGCTGGACGAGGGCCGCTTCGAGGGCCGCCAGGTGGTCGATGCGCAGGCGCTGCGCACGGCGCTGTCGCCGCAGATGCTGCAGTCGCCGGCCGGCAGCGGCGAGCCTGCGCGCTACTACGGCTTCGGCTTCAACGTGGGCGTGTCCGAGGCGGGGCGCACCACCTACAGCCACTCGGGCGCCTTCGGCACGGGCAGCGCGACCAGCTTCACCGTCATGCCCGAGCTCAAGCTGGGCATCGTGGTGCTGACCAACGGCATGCCCATCGGCGTGCCCGAGATCGTGGTCTCGCAGTTCCTGGACCAGGTCGAATGGGGCCGCCAGCGCCAGGACTGGGAGAGCATCTGGACCAAGCGGCTGGCACCCATCATGCAGCCACATGGCGAGCTGGTGGGCAAGACCCGGCCCAGCTTTCCCCGCCCGCCCCGGCCGCTGGGCGCCTATGTGGGCAGCTACGCCAACCGCTTCTACGGGCCGGCCCAGGTCAGCCTGCAGACGGGCGGCGGTGGGCTGCAGGTCAGCCTGGGTTCGCAGCGCATGCTGCTCAGCCACTGGGATGGCGAGGTCTTCAGCTTCGTGCCCGAGGGCGATTCGCCGGGCAGCCTGTCCAAGGCCACGTTCGACGGCAACCAGCTCACGCTGGAGTATTTCGACGATGTGCTGACGCCGGCCGGCGTCAGTGCGGGGATAGGGCGCTTTTCCCGCTGAGGGTGTCCTGCTCCGTGCCGTCGGGCAGGGGATCGCCGGGCACGGGCAGCCAGGCGGCCAGCACGGTGGCGCCGGGTTCTGAATCCATGTCCAGATGGCCGCCCAGGCGCTGCAGGCGCGCCTGCATGCTGCGCAGGCCCACGCCCATGCCGGCCTGCTGCACGGCGGCCACGGCAAAGCCTGCGCCGTCGTCGGTGATGCGCAGCATCAGCCAATGCGGCTCGGGCCACTGCAGCTGCACCTGCACGCACTGGGCGCGGCTGTGCTTGATCACATTGGCCAGCGCTTCCTCCAGCACGCGCGTCAGCGCCAGGCACTGCAGCGCACCGGGCGGCTGCGGCCAGGCGGCCGGCACCTGCCAGTCGGACTGCATGTCCAGCGCGTCGAACAGGCTGGCAAAGCGGTGGCGCAGCGGCGCGATCCAGGCCTGGGGCGTGTCCGGCACGGTGACGGAGACGCTGGTGCCGCTGTCGATCATCTGGCGCAGGTCGTCGCGCAGCAGCTTGAGCACGGACAGGAACTGGCGGTTGTGCATGGGGGTGCCGGCCTGCTCCACCATGGCGATGGAGCGCACCAGGGAGCCGCCCAGGCTGTCGTGCAGGTCGTGCGCCAACTGCATCCGTTCCTGCAGCCGCGAGTGGCTGAGCGCCAGCGCATGCTCGCGCGCCAGCGTGCCGCCGAGCTCGTCGCAGGCACGCGCCACGCTGTCGGTCAGCTCCTGGTTGAACTGTTCGATGCGGCGCATGCTGAGCACGAACTGCCGGCCCAGCACCATGGACAGGGCCAGCATGGTCAGCGGCGCGGTATAGGGCATCCAGGGCGTGGCGGGGCCGATCACCTTCTTGAGCGCCAGCATGTCGTGCAGGCCCGCGCACAGGAAGACCAGCAGGCAGGCCGCGTAGACCAGGTGGCCCGGCTCGCGCGTGCGCCAGGCGTGCAGCGGAAAGTGCAGCGACACGGCCACGCAGATGCCGAAGTACACCAGGCCGATGTGCAGCACGCCGTCCACCAGCGACCAGGGCGCGAAGATGGCGGCGGCCATGCCGGCCAGCGTCAGCGCCCACAGCAGCTTTTCCAGCCGGGGCAGGTGCAGCCTGCCGAAGCGCCAGGTGAACAGGCAAAAGCTCTGGCCGAACAGCAAAAAGACCAGCAAATTGCCGCGTGCCACGGCCAGGGTGTCGGGGAAGGGCCAGGCCTCGGTGGCCAGGATATTGGCCAGGAACAGCGCCCAGCAGAAGGCATTGAGCGCGTACCAGCCAAAGGCCTTGCTGGCGCGCCGCTGCAGCCAGGCAAAGGCGAACAGCACGCCCAGCACCAGCGAGACCACGATGTTCATGGCAAACAGCGTGCGCTGGTTCCACCAGGTCTGCTCGTGCCACCGGCGCAGCGCCTCGGGCTCGCCCAGGCGCACCTCGCCCAGGCCGGGCGTCTGCTCGGCCAGGCCGTGCACGCGTATCCACACGCTGTTGGTGCCCGCATGCAGGGCGGATTCGGGCAGCAGCCAAAAGCGCGGCATGTTCCAGCTGCGCGACAGGGGCTCGACCAGGTGCCGGTCGCGCCACAGCAGGTCGCCGTTCACGAAGACCTCGCCGGCCATGACCATGGAGTGCAGGGCCAGCGCCACGGGATCGGCGGCGGTGGGAGCGGTGGCAGCGGGGTGAGGGCAGCCGCGCTGCCAGTCGATGCGGTACCAGACGGCGCCGCTGTAGCCGGGCCAGCGGTCCAGCCAGTGGTCGGGCAGGGTCACGTTGTGCCAGTCGCGTACCGCGCTGGCGATGGGCGGCGGTCCCAGGCCTGCGGCCTTGGCGGACTGGATGGACAGGATCTGCGGCAGGCAGGCCTGGGCCAGGGCGCAGGGACTGCACAGGAGGACCGCCAGGCCCTGGCCCAGGCCCAGGGCCTGGCCCAGGGCGAGGTGCCGCACCGGGCCGAACCACCGGCGCCACCCGCCCATGGCCGTCAGCCCAGCAATCCGCGCACGCGTGCCGTGTTGACGGCGCGCGTGCGCGAGGACACGGCCAGCTTGCGGTAGATGTGCTTGATGTGGCATTCCACCGTGTAGCGCGACAGGTGCAACTGCTCGGCGATCTCGCGGTTGGTCAGGCCATCGGCCACCAGGCGCAGGATCTGGCTTTCGCGCGCGCTCAGCGTGGACTCGGTGCCGCTGCTCTCCGGCGTGGCCGGTGCCGCGCCCTGCAGCTCGGCGATCACGCGGCGCGCAATGAAGGGGTCGATGGGCGCGCCGCCGCGCAGCACGCTGCGGATGGACAGCGACACTTCCAGGTCGTCGCGCTCCTTGAGCACATAGCCGGTGGCGCCTGCGCGCAGCGCCGCGAGGATGGCATCCTCCGTGCTCCAGGCCGAGATCACCAGGATGCCCACGGCCGGGTCTGCGCTGCGCATCTCGGCGATCAGGTCGATGCCGCTGCCGTCGGGCAGGCCCAGGTCCACCAGGGCCAGGGCCACGGGCTCGGCCAGGCAGGCGCGGGCCTGGGCCAGGGAGCCGGCGAACAGCAGGGCATCGGGCGTGTAGCCCAGCTGGCCCAGCACGGACTGCAGCCGCTGGCGGATCAGCGGCTCGTCCTCCACCACCAGCACCGGGGCCGGAAGCGTGGACTCTGGGACAAGCAGGTGGGCGGGCATGGAAAAGGCGTGCGCAGCGGCGGGCGTAAAAAGGGGCAGGATGGCCGCCCGACTGTGGGCGAAGCCCGCATCTTTGCATATCCCTGAAAACTGGTAATCGCGGGGGCGCGCGCCGCTGCGCCGTCCATAATTCCGGCCCGGGCCGCACGGGCGGACCCTGGCAACGACACCTACCGAAAGGACGCCGCCGCATGGCACGCGTACGTGACCCTGCTGGCTACGATGGCCAGCGTGAAATGATCCTCTCCCACGCCGCCCAGCTGTTCGCGCAGCGCGGCTATGCGGGCACCTCCATGAACGAGGTGGCTGCGGCCTGCGGCGTCTCCAAGGCCACGCTCTACCACTATGTGATCGACAAGCACGACCTGGCCGTGCGCATTGCCGAAGAGCATGTGCTGCGCCTCGAAGCCCTGGTCAACGACACCCTGCAGGCCCATGCCGATCCCGAGCAGCGCCTGCATGCGCTGATCCGCGGCTTCGGCCAGGAGTACGCCCAGGCCCAGAATGCCCATCGCGTGCTGACCGAGGACGTGCGCTTCCTGCGCGAGGAAGACCAGCAGCGCATCCTGGACGTGGAGCGCCGCGTGGTCGCCGCCTTTGCGCAGACCATTGCCCAGGTGCGCGGCGAGCCCGCCGACAGCGCCCTGGGCAAGCCCCTGGCCATGCTGCTGTTCGGCATGATCAACTGGACCTTCACCTGGCTCAAGCCGGGCGGCACGCTGGACCATGACGCCATAGGCACCATGGTGTCCCAGCTGTTCTTCGGCGGCGTGCGCGCGGTCAGCGTGCCTGACGGCAAGAAGCCGCGCAAGGCCCGCCAGGCCTAGGCTCGGCCCGGTCCATCACCACCTGCGCTGCACGACCACGAAGCGGTCGGCCACGAAGGCCAGCGTGGTGTAGCTGGCATTGGCCGCGGGATTGCCGCCCGTGGCGTGGAAGTCCGAGAAGCCTGCCGACTGGTTGACCATCACGCCCTGCGTGAGGTTGATGGACAGGGCCACGCGCGAGCGCAGCGCCGAGGCCGCCACGGCATCGACAAAGGCCGCATCCGTGGAGTACAGGCCCAGCGTCATTGCGCCATGCGCGCGCACGCTGCGCTCGGCCAGCTCGCGCGCGGCCTGGGCCGAGGGCACGGCCACCAGGTAGGAGACGGGGCCGAAGCATTCGCGCTCGTAGATGGCAGCGTCCGCCACGTCCAGCGCGCGCAGCGCGGGCGTGCGCACCTCGGCCTGCGGGTACTCGGGATGGGTGAGCTTTTGCGAGGCGCGCACGGCGCGGCCCACGGTGGCGGCCTGTTCCACGCGCTCCACGGTCTGCGCAGAGCCTATGGCGCCCAGCACGGTGAAGGCCACCTTGGGATCGGCCAGCAACTGGTCGATGGCGGCGGCCAGATCGGCGCCGAACTGCTCGAAGCTCTTGTGGCCCTGGTCAGTCTCTATGCCGCCGGCCGGAACCAGCAGGTTCTGCGTGGTGGTGCACATCTGGCCGCTGTACAGCGACAGTGACAGGGCCAGATTGCGCAGCATGCCTGCGTAGGCATCGGTGGACTCGATCACCACCAGGTTCACGCCGGCCATCTCGGCGTACAGGCGTGCCTGCGGCGCGTTGGACTGCAGCCACTGGCCGAAGGCATTGCCGCCCGTGAAGTCGATGGAGGCCACGGCCGCATGCGTGGCCAGGGCCTGGGTCAATTCGGGCTTGTCGCTCACGGCCAGGGTCACGAGGTTGGGGTCCAGGCCTTGCTCGGTCAGCACATCGCGCAGCACGCTCACGGTGAGCGCGGCCGGCAGCACGGCGTTGGGGTGGGGCTTGACGATCACGGGGTTGCCCGTGGCCAGCGCGGCGAACAGGCCCGGGTAGGTGTTCCAGGTCGGGAAGGTGGCGCAGCCGATGACCAGGGCCACGCCACGCCCCACGATCTCGAAGCGCTTGTGCAGCACGGCGGGCGCATGCTTGCCCTGGGGCTTTTCCCAGACGGCCTCGGCAGGCACGTCGGCCATGGCCTTCCAGGCCACGGCAATGGCTTCCAGGGCGCGGTCCTGGGCATGGGGGCCGCCGGCCTGGAAGGCCATCATCGCGCCCTGGCCCGTGGTCAGCATCACGGCATGCGCGATCTCGAAGCTGCGCTGGTGGATGCGCGTCAGCGCCTCCAGCAGCACGCCGGTGCGGCCCTGGGGTCCCAGCGCCTGCCATGCGGGCTCGGCCGCCTGGGCGGCATCCACCAGCGCCTGGGCATCGCACTCGGGGTAGCGGATGTCCAGGGCCACGCCATAGGGCGATTGCTCGGTGGCCACGCGGGCGCGTTCACCGGGCTGCTGCAGCGGATAGTCCTTGCCGAACAGCGCCTGCACGGCGGCATGGCCCTGGGCCTGGGCGGTCTCGCCATACACCTTGGGCGAGGGCGCCTCGGGGAAGGGCGACCAGTGGCCCCGGCGGGACAGGGCCTGCAGCGCGTCGTCGAGCAGGGGGCGGTGGCGTTCGTAGAGGGCGTGGGCGGGCATGGGATGTCTCCTGGGTTGGAATGTGGCGTCGCTATCAGGGTTAGTACCGGACAACAAGCCTTGTTGCTCAAGAAAGCTGCATCTTATAATCCTACCGTCCGGTCGGTCAATTATTCTGAACCCCTTGCCTCACGACGCCAGAACCCCGATGAACAAAGACCTGCGCCCCGCCCCCGGCGAACTCGACCCCATCGAAACCGCCAGCCGCGACGAGATCGCCTCGTTGCAGCTGCAGCGCCTGCGCTGGTCGCTGCAGCACGCCTACGACCATGTGCCGCACTACCGCCGCGCGTTCGACGAGAAGGGCGTGCACCCGTCCGACCTGCGCACGCTGTCCGACCTGGCCCGCTTTCCCTTCACCACCAAGAAGGACCTGCGCGAGAACTACCCGTTCGGCATGTTCGCCGTGCCGCGCCAGAAGGTGGCGCGCGTGCATGCCTCCTCGGGCACCACGGGCAAGCCCACGGTCGTGGGCTACACGTTGAA
>NZ_JAELTK010000280.1:0-316 GCF_016428765.1 Delftia sp. ASV31 | reverse complement strand
TCTGCACCACGTCGCCGCTCTTGAGTTCGGTGCGCAGCGGCACTTCCTCGTTGTTGATGCGCGCGGCCGTCATGTGGTTGCCGACCTTGCTGTGGATGGCATAGGCGAAGTCCACCACGGTGGCACCTGTCTCTTATACACATCTGACGCTGCCGACGAAATGCGAACAGTGTAGATCTCGGTGGTCGGCGGAGCATTAAAAGGGGGGGGGGGGGGGGGGGGGGGGGGGGGGGGGGGGGGGGGGGGGGGGGGGGGGGGGGGGGGGGGGGGGGGGGGGGGGGGGGGGGGGGGGGGGGGGGGGGGGGGGGGGGGGGGG
>NZ_JAELTK010000279.1:0-316 GCF_016428765.1 Delftia sp. ASV31 | reverse complement strand
CCCCCCCCCCCCCCCCCCCCCCCCCCCCCCCCCCCCCCCCCCCCCCCCCCCCCCCCCCCCCCCCCCCCCCCCCCCCCCCCCCCCCCCCCCCCCCCCCCCCCCCCCCCCCCCCCTTTTTAATGACCCGCCGACCACCGAGATCTACACTGTTCGCATTTCGTCGGCAGCGTCAGATGTGTATAAGAGACAGGCCCTGCAGGGACTGGAAGGCTTCAGTGCGCAGGCGCGCAACATGCACCGGCAGCTGGTCGGCAGCCTGGCCATCGGCCTGATCGGCAATGCACCCATGGAATACAACGCGTTGATGGGGCGGGCC
>NZ_JAELTK010000278.1:0-316 GCF_016428765.1 Delftia sp. ASV31 | reverse complement strand
CCCCCCCCCCCCCCCCCCCCCCCCCCCCCCCCCCCCCCCCCCCCCCCCCCCCCCCCCCCCCCCCCCCCCCCCCCCCCCCCCCCCCCCCCCCCCCCCCCCCCCCCCCCCCCCCCTTTTTAATGCTCCGCCGACCACCGAGATCTACACTGTTCGCATTTCGTCGGCAGCGTCAGATGTGTATAAGAGACAGAGCCAGTGGAGCCGCGCGCCGCGCGAGGAGTACCGGCTGGGCTTCTACGCCCGCATTGCGCGCGGGCTGTTCGATGCGCTGGGGCTGGAGCGCGCGCACTGGGTGGGCACGTCCATGGGCGGGGCG
>NZ_JAELTK010000277.1:0-316 GCF_016428765.1 Delftia sp. ASV31 | reverse complement strand
CGCCGAGCGCTGCGGGCTGGTGACGGCCAGCGCATGCATGCGCCCGCTGCGGATGTGGGGCATGGAGGTTGAGATGCTGTCGAAGGTCAGGTCGATGTCGCCGGCCAGCATGGCGTTGACCACGCCCTGTCTCTTATACACATCTGACGCTGCCGACGAAATGCGAACAGTGTAGATCTCGGTGGTCGCCGGAGCATTAAAAGGGGGGGGGGGGGGGGGGGGGGGGGGGGGGGGGGGGGGGGGGGGGGGGGGGGGGGGGGGGGGGGGGGGGGGGGGGGGGGGGGGGGGGGGGGGGGGGGGGGGGGGGGGGGGGGGG
>NZ_JAELTK010000276.1:0-317 GCF_016428765.1 Delftia sp. ASV31 | reverse complement strand
CCCCCCCCCCCCCCCCCCCCCCCCCCCCCCCCCCCCCCCCCCCCCCCCCCCCCCCCCCCCCCCCCCCCCCCCCCCCCCCCCCCCCCCCCCCCCCCCCCCCCCCCCCCCCCCCCCTTTTAATGATACGCCCACCACCGAGATCTACACTGTTCGCATTTCGTCGGCAGCGTCAGATGTGTATAAGAGACAGGTGGGTGAGCAGGCGCCGCACGGCGCCGTCTTCGATCATCTGGGCCAGCCGTTCGGGCGGGTGATCGGGGTCCAGGGGCACATAGGCGCCACCGGCCTTCATGATGGCCAGCAGGCCCACCACCATC
>NZ_JAELTK010000275.1:0-317 GCF_016428765.1 Delftia sp. ASV31 | reverse complement strand
CCCCCCCCCCCCCCCCCCCCCCCCCCCCCCCCCCCCCCCCCCCCCCCCCCCCCCCCCCCCCCCCCCCCCCCCCCCCCCCCCCCCCCCCCCCCCCCCCCCCCCCCCCCCCCCCCTCTTTAATGATACGCCGACCACCGAGATCTACACTGTTCGCATTTCGTCGGCAGCGTCAGATGTGTATAAGAGACAGGTCCTGCGCCGAAGCCAGCAGCTGTTCCACGGCCAGGGCCACGGACAGCAGTCGCCGGTCCTGCCCGCCGAGGCCGGCCAGGCTCAGGCCCACGGGCGCCTCGCCTGCGCGGTGGCAGGGCAGGGAG
>NZ_JAELTK010000274.1:0-317 GCF_016428765.1 Delftia sp. ASV31 | reverse complement strand
CCCCCCCCCCCCCCCCCCCCCCCCCCCCCCCCCCCCCCCCCCCCCCCCCCCCCCCCCCCCCCCCCCCCCCCCCCCCCCCCCCCCCCCCCCCCCCCCCCCCCCCCCCCCCCCCCCTTTTAATGACACGCCGACCACCGAGATCTACACTGTTCGCATTTCGTCGGCAGCGTCAGATGTGTATAAGAGACAGCCGTGTGCCACTGCGGCCGGTCCGTGACCTGGATCAGTCCATGGTTGTGGCAAAAGCGGATCAGCGTGGCCACGGGAAAGCGCAGCATCTGGTCGGTGGGGCAGGACCAGATGCAGCCCATCATGGG
>NZ_JAELTK010000036.1:0-56587 GCF_016428765.1 Delftia sp. ASV31 | reverse complement strand
GTGTAGTGTTGATTTGCATCAGGCCAGCCTGGGGTTTCCCTGGATGCAGGCAAAACGGTGGCGGACAGCGTGTCCGGGTGAATCACCTGTCCGCCAGCCAAGGCCAACGGAGGGCGCGGTTCATGCGAACATCTGCGCTTGCCCGCAGGGACCCGGAAAAGAGCGCAATGGCCATGGACTACCAACCCGCAGAACTAGAAAACTACCCCGGCTACCACATCCGCCGCCTGCAGCAGATCGCGGTGGCCGTCTTCATGGAGGAGACCCAGGAATTCGGCGTGACCCCCGTGCAGTACGCAGCGCTGTCTGCCGTGCTGCGCCAACCCGGCGTGGACCAGCGCACGCTGGCGCGGATGATCGGCTTCGATACCTCGACCATTGGCAGCGTCATCGACCGTCTGGAGGCGCGCGGCCTCATGGTGCGAAACACCAGCCCGGCCGACCGGCGCGTGCGCCTGCTCTCGGTCACCGCAGAAGGCGCCGCGCTGCTGGCCGCTGCCGAGCCCTCGGTGCTGCGGGCCCAGCAGCGCATGCTGGAGCCGCTGCCGCAGGAGCAGCGGGGCCTGTTCATGGACATGATGGCCGTCCTGGTGCGGCAAAACGACGACCTGGCGCGTGCGCCCAGCACGCTGGCCGCGCGCCGCGCCGCAGCCGACTGAGGCGGCCTTGACCCATGGACTGGGACCACCTGAGATTCTTTGGCGAGCTGGCGCGCAGCGGCAGCATGGCCGCCGCCGCGCGGCAACTGGGCGTGGAGCACACCACGGTGTCGCGCCGCATCCAGGCCCTGGAAAAACAGCTGGGGGCCGTGCTCTTCGAACGCGAAGCGGGCCAATGGCGGCCCACGGAGGCCGGCCGACAGCTGCTCGGCGTGGCAGACGCCATGCAGCGCGCCGCCGCCGGGCTGGAGCGCATGCCGCTGGCGGCCGAATCCACCAGCCAGGGACCGTCCGGCCTGGTGCGCGTGGGCGCCACCGAGGGCTTCGGCACCCAGCTGCTGGCCCCGCAGCTGGCCGCGCTGACGCAGCGCCATCCGCTGCTGAGCATCGACCTGCTGGCCCTGCCGCGCCTGCTGCACCTGTCGCGGCGCGAGGCCGACATCGTCATCTCGCTGGAGCGCCCCACGCGCGGCTCGGCCGTGGTCACCAAGCTCACGGACTACCGGCTCTTCCTCTACGGCCAGCGCGAATACCTTGCGCGCCGCCCGCTGGTGGCGCGCACCGAGGACCTGCGCCACCACAGCTTCATCCACTATGTGGACGACCTGCTGTTCACGCGCGAGCTGCAACTGCTGTCCACCCTGTTCCAGCCCGAGCGCTTTGCCTTTCGCAGCACCAGCATCACCGCCCAGTACGAGGCCGTGCGCGCCGGCGCCGGCCTGGCCGTGCTGCCCGCCTTCATCGCCGACCGCGACCCCGTGCTCAGCCGCGTGCTGCCCGCCGAGGCCTGCTTCACCCGCACCTTCTGGATGAGCATGCCCTCGGATGCCCGGCAGGTTCAGCGCATCGAGGCGGTCTGGGGGTTTTTGCGGGAGGCTGTGCAGGGCATGGGCGGCTTGCTGAAGCCCAGAGCCTGAGGGCCTGCGGCGGTCAGGCCCCTGCCGCTATACTGCCCGCCCCGAATCTCGTCATCCGACAGCAGGATCCCTGGCATGCGCCTGAAAGCCCTTTTGCGTCCACTGGTGTACCTGAGCCTGGCGGGGCTGGCCGCTTGCGGCAGCAACCCGCCCAGCCCCTCGGCGGCCACGCCCGAGTCCACGCCCACCGCGCCGGGCACACCCGTGGCGCCCATCAGGATCGGTCTGGCCCTGGGCGGCGGGGCCGTGAAGGGCTTTGCCCATATCGGCGTCATCAAGATGCTGGAAGCCAATGGCCTTGCGCCTGCGGTGGTGTCCGGCACCAGCGCGGGCAGCGTGGTGGGGGCGCTGTATGCGAGCGGCATGAACGCCTTCGAGCTGCAGGAAAAGGCCGTTGCGCTGGATGAGACCAGGATCCGCGACCTCCAGCTGTCCTCGGGCGGCCTGCTGGTGGGCCAGAAGCTGGAAGACTATGTGAACGAACAGGTGGGCCGCAAGCCGCTGGAGCAGCTGGCCAAGCCCTTCGTGGCCGTGTCCACGCGGCTGGAAGACGGCGAGCGCACCGTGTTCGCGCGCGGCAATACGGGACAGGCGGTGCGTGCCTCCAGCAGCATTCCGGGTGTGTTCCAGCCCGTGGCCATCGGCAAGTTCCACTTCGTCGATGGCGGCATCACCAGCCCCGTGCCCGTGGACGCCGCGCGCCAGCTGGGCGCCGATCTGGTGATTGCCGTGGACATCTCCAACAAGGCCCGTGGCAAGGCGCCCGAGAACATGCTGGGCGCCCTGGGCCAGTCCATTGCCATCATGGGCCAGAAGCTGGGCCAAGCCGAGCTGGCCCGCGCCGACATCACCATCCGCCCCAAGGTGCTGGACATCGGCCCGGCCGACTTCACCCAGCGCGCCAGCGCCATTCTTGAAGGCGAAAAGGCCGCCGTGGCCGCCATGCCCCAGATCCGCGAGCGCATCGCCCAGCTGCAGGCCGAGCGCGCCAAGGCCGCGAAGCTGGCGCAGCAAAAGGCGGCCGAAGCCCAGCACCAGGCCTGCCTGGACCAGCGCTCGCGCATGCAGAAGCTGGCGGAGATGGCGGGGATGGACGGCGCCTGCGCCAACCCCAACCCCTGATCCACCACGACTGCGCGCGGGCTATCCGTACACCGGATAGCGGGCGCAAAGCCCCGTCACCTGCTCCCTGACCTGCGCCGCCACCTTGGCAAAGCGGGCGCCTTCCTGCGCGTCCAGCGCATCGAGCACATCGCATAGCCAGCCGGCCAGCTGTTCGCACTGCGCCTGGCCGAAGCCGCGCGTGGTGACGGCGGGCGTGCCTATGCGCAGGCCCGAGGTCACGAAGGGCGAGCGCGGGTCGTTGGGCACGGTGTTCTTGTTGGTGGTGATGTGCGCCTCGCTGAGCGCGGCGTCGGCATCCTTGCCGGTGTAGCTGCGGTCGGACAGGTCGATCAGCATCAGGTGGTTGTCCGTGCCGCCCGAGACGATGCGGTAGCCGCGCTGCTGGATCACGGCGGCCATGGCGCGGGCGTTGGCCAGCACCTGGCGCTGGTAGGCCTTGAACCCGGGCTGCAGCGCCTCCTTGAAGGCTACGGCCTTGGCGGCGATCACATGCATGAGCGGCCCGCCCTGCACGCCGGGGAACACGGCCGAGCTCAGGCGGCGGTTGAAGGTTTCGTCCTGTCCCTTGGACAGGATCAGGCCGCCGCGCGGGCCGCGCAGCGTCTTGTGCGTGGTGCTGGTGACCACATGCGCGTGGGGCAGGGGGCTGGGGTATTCGCCCGCGGCCACCAGGCCTGCCACATGGGCCATGTCCACCCAGAACACGGCGCCCACCTTGTCGGCAATGGCGCGCATGCGGGCCCAGTCCTTGTGGCGCGAGTAGGCAGAGAAGCCGCCGATGAGCATGCGGGGTCGGTGCTCCAGGGCGATGCGCTCCATCTCGTCGTAGTCGATCAGGCCCGTGGCGGGGTCCAGGCCGTAGGGGACGATGCGGTAGTGGCGGCCCGAGAAGTTGGACGGGTTGCCATGCGTCAGGTGGCCGCCCTGGGCCAGGTTCATGCCCATGACGGTGTCGCCGGGCTGGGCCAGCGCCAGGAACACGGCGGCATTGGCCTGGGCGCCGGCATGGGGCTGCACGTTGGCATAGTCGCAGTCGAACAGCGCCATGGCACGTTCCACGGCCAGGCGCTCGGCCACGTCCACGTTCTCGCAGCCGCTGTAGTAGCGCTTGTCGGGGTAGCCCTCGGCGTACTTGTTGGTGAAGACCGAGTTCTGCACCGCCATCACCAGCGGGCTGGCGTAGTTTTCGGAGGCGATGAGTTCCACATGGTCTTCCTGGCGGCGTTTCTCGTTCTGGATGGCCTTGGCCAGCTGCAGGTCGAAGTCGGCCAGGGTCAGGGATGCGTCGTACATGGGTGAATGGCTCCTGTGTCGGGGCAAGGGCTGGGGGAGTCGATGGTCATGCAGCTGCCAGCTGGCCTGCCGCGGGCGCGCCTGCCTGCGCGGCGCTGGCCGGCTCCAGCAGGCAGGCCAGGCGGGTGACGATGTCGTCGATCTGGCGCTCGTCGCAGATCAGCGGCGGCAGCAGGCGGATGGTGGATTCGCGCGTCACCGTGATCAGCAGGCGCTGCTGGGCCAGCGCGCGGCCCACCAGGTCCTGGCAGTTGCGGTTCAGCTCGATGCCCACCATCAGGCCCTGGCCGCGCACGGCCAGCACGTCGGGGTGGCCGTGCAGCGCCTGCTGCAGGCCGTTGAGCAGGCGCCGGCCCAGTTGCCTGGCGCGGCCGGGGATGTCCTCGCTCTCCATGATGTCCAGCACCGTGCAGCCCACGCGGCAGGCCAGCGGGTTGCCGCCGAAGGTGGAGCCATGCTGGCCGGGCGAGATCAGGTCGGCCGCAGGCCCGCGCGCCAGGCAGGCGCCGATAGGAATGCCGTTGCCCAGGGCCTTGGCCAGGGTCATCACATCGGGGGCGATGCCCGCATGCTGGTGGCCGAACCAGGCGCCGGTGCGTCCCAGGCCGGTCTGGATCTCGTCCAGCATCAGCAGCCAGCCGTGCCGGTCGCACAGGCTGCGCAGCTGGCGCAGGTAGTCGGGGCTTGCCAGGCGGATGCCGCCTTCGCCCTGCACGGGCTCGATCAGCACGGCCACGATGTCGCCATGCTGGGCGGCGGCGTGGTGCACGGCCGCGATGTCGTCATAGGGCACGCGCACGAAGCCCGGCATCAGCGGCTCGAAGCCGCGCTGCTTGGCCGGGTTGCCCGTGGCCGACAGCGTGGCCAGCGTGCGGCCGTGAAAGCCGTTGTCCATCACCAGGATCTGCGGCCGCGCCACCTGCCTGCGGTGGCCGTGCAGGCGCGCCAGCTTGAGCGCGGCCTCG
The DNA here is from genome assembly GCF_016428765.1 of Delftia sp. ASV31. Taxonomy (NCBI): domain Bacteria; kingdom Pseudomonadati; phylum Pseudomonadota; class Betaproteobacteria; order Burkholderiales; family Comamonadaceae; genus Delftia; species Delftia sp. ASV31. Next base: position 51,628 of record NZ_JAELTK010000036.1, on the reverse strand, counting down.
TTGGCCTCGGCGCCGGAGTTGCAGAAAAAGGCCGTCTCCATGCCGGCCAGGGCGCACAGGCGCTGGCCCAGGCGTTCCTGCCAGTCGATGCGGAACACGTTGGAGGTGTGCAGCAGCAGGCCGGCCTGCTCGGCGATCACGGCGGCGATCTCCGGATGGGCGTGGCCCAGGGCGGTCACGGCCACGCCGGCAATGGCGTCCAGGTATTCGGTGCCGTGCTCGTCCCACAGCCGGGCCCCACGGCCACGGACGAAGGACACGGGCTGGCGGGCATAGGCCTTCATCAGGCGGGAATCAAGGGGTTGCATGGCTTTTTGCATGTCAAGGTCCTCAAGCGGGGTCAGGGTTGAATCGAAAAGGGTGGCGAGGGGGCGCGTTCAGGGCATTGCCAGGGCTGCGGGATCGGGGCCGCCTGCGGGCCAGTAGAAGCTGTCCGGCTGGGCGCGGGCGCCGAAGATGGCCTGGCCCACGCGCACCACGGTGGCGCCTTCCTCGATGGCGATCTCGAAGTCGCCGGACATGCCCATGGACAGCTCGTCCAGCGAGATGCCCGCCGGCGCGCTCTGGCGCAGCTGGTCGCGCAGGCTGCGCAGCAGCACGAAGCACTGGCGCACGCGCTCGGCCTCGCTGGAGAAGAGGGCCAGCGTCATCAGGCCGCGCACGCGCAGCGCACTGAAGGCGGGCAGGGCCTGGACAAATCCCTGCACCTCGTCGGGCGGCAGGCCGTACTTGCTGGCCTCGCCCGAGGTGTTGACCTGCACGAACACGTCCAGCGCCCGGCCTTCGGCCTGCAGGCGGCGGTCCAGCGCCTCGGCCACGCGCAGGTTGTCCAGCGCCTGGAACTCGCTGGCAAAGCGTGCCACCAGCCTGGCCTTGTTGGTCTGCAGGTGGCCGATGACGGACCACTGCAGATCGGTCAGGTCCTGCATGGCCTCCCATTTGCCGAAGGCTTCCTGCACCTTGTTCTCGCCCAGCATGCGGCAGCCCGCCGCGTGGGCCAGGCGCAGGCTGGATTCGGGCTTGGTCTTGCTCACGGGCAGAAGGCGCACGCTGGCCGGGTCGCGCCCCGCGCGGCGGCAGGCAGCGGCCGTGCGCGCCTGCACGGTGGCCAGGTTGTGCCGGAAATCGTCCACCGTCTCGGCCTGGGGGTAGCGGCCGTGCTGGTCGTGGCGGGTCAGGGTGTCGGCGGCTTGGGCGGTGCCGCCGGTGGTGTCGTGTGTCGCAAACATGGTTTCAGCTCCTTTTGATGGCGGCATCGGCGGCGGGCACGTTGCCGGTGCCCGCCTCGCTGCGGGCGGCCCGGCGCGGCCACTGGCCGTTGAGCACGGCATGGGCCACCAGGCCGATGACCAGGCCCCAGAAGGCGCCGCCTATGCCCAGCATGGAAATGTTGGCGGCGGCGGCCAGGAAGGTGATCAGCGATGCCTCGCGGGTTTTGGCGTCGGCCAGCGCATTGGCCAAGCTGCCGCCGATGGTGCCCAGCAGCGCCAGGCCCGCCAGCGTGGTGATGAAGGTGGCCGGGAACGCCATGAACACGGCCGCCAGCGTGACGCCGAACACGCCCACCAGGATGTAGAACACGCCCGCAGCGATGCCCGCGATCCAGCGCCTGGACGGCTCTTCATGCGCCTCCTTGCCCGTGCAGATGGCGGCCGTGATGGCGGCGATGTTGAAGGCGTGCGAGCCGAACGGCGCCATCAGCAGTGAGCCCAGGCCCGTCAGCGTGACGATGGGGTTGGCGCTGGTCCTGAAGCCATCGTTGCGCAGCACCAGCATGCCGGGCATGTACTGGCCGGTCAGCGTGATCAGGAACAGCGGCAGGGCCACGCTGAGCAGGGCGTTGAGCGTGAATTCCGGCCGCGTGAACACGGGCGCGGCAAAGCGCAGCTGCAGCCCGGACAGGTCCACACGGTCCTGCGTCAGCAGGAACGCCAGGCCCAGCGCCAGGATGCCGACCACCGCATAGCGCGCCGTGAGCCGCTTGAGCAGAACGTAGGCCACGATCAGCAGGCCGGCCAGCAGCGGGTCCACGCTCATGCCGCCAAAGGCCTTGATTCCGAACTGCAGCAGGATGCCCGCCAGCAGGCCCGAGGCCACGCCGGGCGGAATCAGCCGGATCACGCGCTCGAACCAGCCCGACAGTCCCAGCACCACGAAGGCCGCGGCCGACACCACATAGGCGCCCACGGCCTCGGCATACGGCGTGGTGGCCAGGGCCGTCACCAGGAAGGCGGCGGCCGGCGTGGACCAGGCCGTGATGATGGGCTCGCGCGAGAGCCAGCTCAGCACCAGCCCGGTGACGCCCACGCCAATCGAAATCGACCACACCCACGAAGCCGTGAGCTCCGGGCTCAGGCCGGCCACCTTGGCTGCCTGGAACACCAGGATGAAGGTGCCGCCGTAGTTGACGATGACCGAGATCAGCCCGGCCACCACGGGGTGGATGAGGTCGCTGAAGCGAAGGGGTGAGTGTGTGTCTGATGAAGGCATGGTCTTCTCGTTTTCCTTGGGGGTTGGATTCCTGGCTGTCTTGGGAAAGGGGTATTTGAGCGCCGAAGTGGACTGAATGATCCATACACTTCGCTCTCTTGTTTCAGACCACTTTGCAATGGATGCGCAGCATTTGCGTCAGTACAATGGCCTGCCCAAGAGGTGCAATGAGATGAAAGGCGGCAGACCGCATGAGCAAGACCTTCGAGCTTGAGACTCTGAAGATCCGCATGGGAGATGCCGACCTGCGACAGCTGGACCTGCACCAGCGGGTGCAGCGCGCCATGCGTGCGCTGATCCTGGATGGGGCGCTGCTGCCGGGCCTGAAGCTGCCGGCCACGCGATCCCTGGCCGACTCGCTGGGCATTGCCCGCGACACGGTGGAGAACGCCTACACCCAGCTGCACCGCGACGGCTTCATCGTGCGGCGCCAGGGATCGGGCAGCTATGTCTCCGAGACCATCGGCACCGAGCTGCGGGGCCGGGCGGCGCGGCGCGGCCGCTCGCCCGAGCACGAGCGCAGCGCCCAGGTGGCCGCGGCGGGCAGGGCCGGTGCCGGCCTGAGCCGGCGCGGCCAGGCCATTGTTGACGGCGGCGGCATCGCCGACCAGCAGACCATTCGGGCCTTTGCCACCGGCCTGCCCGAGACGCGAACCTTTCCCACCGATGTCTGGGAGCGGCTGCAGCGCCAGGCGCTCAAGGACTACCGGGCCAGCGTCCTGCTGCACGGCGACCCGCAGGGCGCCGAGCCGCTGCGCAAGGCCATAGCCACCTACCTCAACCTGGAGCGTGGCGCCAAGGTGGACGCCGGGCAGATCGTGGTGCTCAGCAGCACGCGGCAGGCGCTGTTCCTGTGCGCGCAGCTGCTGGTGGATGCAGGCCGGCCCATCCTGCTGGAGAACCCCGGCTACTTCGGCGCCCGCAAGGCCTTCGAGTCGGCCGAGGCCAAGGTCCTTCCCATCGATGTGGACGCGCAAGGCATACGCACGGACCTGCTGCATGCCGACCGCAGCGGCGCCACCTGCGTCTATGTCACGCCGTCGCACCAGTACCCCACGGGCGTCACCATGCAGCTGGAGCGGCGGCTGGACCTGATCCGCTGGGCCTTCGAGAGCGGGCGCTGGATCATCGAGGACGACTACGACAGCGAATTCCACTACGACGGCATGCCCACCGCCTGCGTGCAAGGCCTGGACAAGCACGCGCGCACCATCTACATCGGCACCTTCGGCAAGACCCTGTACCCGGGCCTGCGCATGGGCTACATGGCCTTGCCGCAGGAGCTGGTGCGCGCCTTTGTCCAGGCGCGCAGCATCATGGACGGGCACACGCCCCAGATCCAGCAGCTGACGCTGGCGCGCTTCATGGAAGACGGCCACTACAACTCCCACGTGCGGGCCATGCGCAAGCTGTACGCGGGGCGGCGCGAGGTCATCCTCGAATCCATAGGCAGGCACCTGGCCGGCATCGTCACCGCGCCACGGCCCCAGGGCGGCATGCAGGTGCCCTGTCTGCTGGAGCCCGGCTGGTCCGAGGAAGACACCATCCGCCGCGCCGCCGCGGCCGGCGTGCTGCTGCAGGGGCTCAGCCGCCTGTACGCGGGCGAGCAGCGGCAGCCGGGCTGGCTGCTGGGCTATGCCTCGCTCACGGCCTACGAGATCGAGGCCGCCGTGCTGCGCCTGGCCAACGCGCTGCGAAAACCCTGACAGGTTGGGAGAAGCCGGACGCTGCATGCCTCAATAGGGCAGGGGAAAGCGCCCGGTCAGGTCGGACACGCCTTCGTGGATGGACTTGAGCGTGCGCGCGTTCATGGTGCCGCTGCGTATGCCGCCCAGCGTGGCAAGAATCATGTCGCCGATCTCGCGGAACTCGTCGGCGCCCATGCCGCGCGTGGTGCAGGCCGCGCTGCCCACGCGGATGCCCGAGGTCACCAGTGGCCGCGCGCCATCGCCGGGCACGGCGTTCTTGTTGACCGTGATGCCGATCTGCTCCAGCGCCGTTTCGGCGGCCTTGCCTGTCAGCTCCCAGGGGCGCAGGTCGATCACGCCCAGATGGCAGTCCGTGCCTGCGGAGACCACGGACAGTCCGCCCTGCGAAAGCCGGTCGCACAGCACGCGGGCGTTGTCCACCACGGCCCGCGCATAGGTGCGAAAGGCGGGCTTGAGCGCCTCGCCCAGCGCCACCGCTTTGGCCGCCACCACATGCATCAGCGGCCCGGACTGCAGGCCGGGAAACACGGCGGCGTCTATGCGCCTGGCGATCTCGGCGTCGGCCGAGAGGATCATGCCGCCGCGCGGCCCGCGCAGCGTCTTGTGCGTGGTGGTCGTGGTCACATGGGCGTGCTCCACGGGCGAGGGGAACACTCCCGCGGCCACCAGCCCAGCCACGTGCGCGATGTCGGCCATGAAGATGGCGCCCACCCGGTCGGCAATGCGCCGGAACTCGGCCCAGTCCATCTGCCGTGAATAGGCCGAGCCACCGGCAATGATGAGCCTGGGCCGCTCCTTCAGCGCAATGCGCCGCACCTGGTCCATGTCGATGAGTTGGGAGCGGGCGTCCACCTCGTAGCTGATGGACTGGAACCATTTGCCCGACACGCTCACGCTGGAGCCATGCGTCAGGTGCCCGCCCGAGCGCAGGTCCAGCCCCATGATCTTGTCGCCGGGCTCCAGGAACGCCAGGTACACGCCCTGGTTGGCCTGGCTGCCCGAGTGCGGCTGCACGTTGGCGTGCGCGCAGCCGAACAGCGCCTTGGCACGCGCAATGGCAAGGTTCTCCACGGCATCGGCATTGGCGCAGCCGCCGTAGTAGCGCACGCCCGGGTAGCCCTCGGCGTATTTGTTGGTCAGCACCGAGCCCTGCGCCTCCATCACCGCGCGGCTCACGAAGTTTTCAGAGGCAATCAATTCAATCGAGCGCGACTGGCGAATCCGCTCGGCCGCGATGGCATCCCAGGCCTCGCTGTCTGCCTGTTGAAGATCCAGTGAATTGATTTTGGGGAGCGATAAATCGTCCATGTCGCATTGGCTGTCTTGGAGGCGCTGAAGCACGGGAATCGGCAGCGTCCGGTTTATGGAAGGATTTGGAAACCAGGGCGCATCGGTAATGGGCAGTCTACAAAGTGCAGCGGCCTTGATTCCGACCATGTTTCAGCGGGTGAGCAGACCAATTAAGGTGGCATGCCAATGTAAACCGTGGAAAAAAGCGGTCTGGTTCATTGTCGAAAATAGGTCTGTTTGAATCCATGCTCTCTCCATAGAATTCGCCGCCAGACGTTGAAAGTCATGAGATCCAATACCGCCACGAATCATCCGCAATCTGCAGTCGGGCAGATTGATTCAAGGTGGAATATGACAGAGTGAAGAAATCCATGACAACGTATCTGCCATCTGCAGCGACATTTGAAGCGCTATTTGCGGCGCCATTGGTGATTGCGGCAGATGGAGAAAGCGGGGGAGGGAATAGGCGATTTGACTCAGATCAATCAAGTTCAATCACACGGAGTTGAAAAATGAATCTCGATATCTCTCGGACAGATGACGCCGTGCGCGATGCGCTCAAAAAGCTGTCCCTGCTGTGGAAGTCAAGAGCGGCCGTGAATCAGGACCTGCCTGATTACTGCGGCTTGGCGTTCGACCCCGCCCGGCAGGACTTCACCGCCTCGCTGCTGCCGTTTCGCGACCACCAGGCATGGGTGGAGGCGCCACAGCACCTGCGCGACCAATGCCTGTCCTACGCCTGGGGCATCTACAACCTCAAGACCATCTACATCGAGTGCAACGTGGTCACGCCGGCCTGCGAGGACATCATCAAGACCCCGCCGCCCAGCGCCAACCGGGCGCTGCTGCAGGACGTCATGTCCCAGGCCCTGCTGGACGAGGCCCTGCACACCCGCATGTCCATCATGGCCTGCAACTACATCTACGAGATGCGCGGCCTGGCGCCGCTGGACTACGCGGACTTCAACCTCGTCGGCTGGCGCAACGGCGTGCTGGCGCAGTGCGGCGCGGAATGGGAGCGCCGCCTGGCCCGCTTCGCCATTGCCTGCGCCAGCGAGACCCTGATCACCGACTACCTCAAGACCATGGCTGAGGACCGCTCCATCCAGCCCATCTGCCATGAAGTCACCCGCACCCACGCCGTGGACGAATGGAGCCACTCCAGCGTCTTCAGCTCGGTGGCCACCGACATCGTCCAGGGCCTGAGCAACCGCGAGCGCAGCTACCTGCGCTCCATCATCCTCAAGACCGTGCAGATGTTCGCCAACAACGAACTGGGCGCCTGGTCCACCGTCTTCACCATGGTTGGCATGCCGCATGCGCGCGACATCCTGCACGACGTGGGCGACAGCAACGAGATCGGCGTCTACACCGACTCGGTGCAAAGCCTGATCGACCGCATCGGCCTGGCGGGCCGCAACTTGGGCGGCAGCGTGGCGCTGGTGTCCTCGGTCCTCGAGGAGATGCAGGCATGAGCGCCGCCCTCCAGGCAGGCAGCACGCTGGCGCGCTGCGCGGCGGCACGGGCAGAGGCGGGCGGCGTCATGGTCTACACCCTGCGCGTGCAGGGCGCCTCGGCGCAATTCCTCGGCGGCCTGCGGCCCGGCCGGCATGTGGCCGTCGAGCATGCCGACGCCAGTGGCGCCGTGCAGCAGCGGCTGTACTCCATCACCCGCTACGAGCCCTGCAGCGAGCACGACGGCGCCGGCCAGTTCGACATTGCCGTCAAAAGCTCGGGCCGGGGCAGCGTCTCCGACCACATGCATGCAGTGCTGCGCGCAGGCTCCACGCTGCCGCTCGGCCACGTGGCCGGTGACATCACGGCCGACCTGGTGCTGGGCCTGGACTCCCTGGTCATGCTGGCCGGCGGCATCGGCCTGACCCTGCCGCTGGCGCTGCTGCGCGAACTGGACCGGCTGCAACAGCAGGGCCAGCGCGTGCCGCGCACCACGCTGCTGCTGTGCTTTGCACGCATGGCCGACATTCCGTTCCTGCAGGAGCTGCAGCAGCTGTGCGAAACGGCCCCCTGGTTCGACCTGCGTATCCACATCACGCGCGAAGACATCGCCGCCCACGGGCCCTTCGTGCCGGGCCGCCCCTCGCAGCAGTCCCTGCTGGCGCTGGACCAGCCCCAGGCGGTGGTCATCTGCGGCGGCCACGCCTTTGCGCAGACCTTTCGCGAGCATGCGCGGGCCTGCTTTCCCGGTGCCATACAGCACATCGAGGCCTTCACGCCGCCTGCCGCATCCACTGCCCAGCCAGGCGAGACCGCGCAGGCATGCCAGCTGCAGATCGCGCACAGCGGGCAGATTGTCGAAGCCGCGTCCGGCAAAAGCCTGCTGGAAATCCTGGAAGGCGTGGGCATTGCCATCCGCAGCCAGTGCCGGGCCGGCATCTGCGGCAGTTGCCGCATCCGCATCACGGGAGGCAGTTCACGGCTGGAGGCGGACTTTTGCCTCAGCGACAGGGAAAAGGAAGCCGGCTATGCCTTGGCCTGTTGCACCTTCCCCTCGGCAGGCCATATCCACGTCGATCTCAAGCCCGGCGCCTGACGGGCTCCGCACGTTCCAAGCCACCCTCCTGTATCCACCTGAGTTCCTCCCATGAAAAAAGCCATCGCGCTGCGCCACATCCACTTCGAAGACCTGGGCACCCTGCATGCCGAGTTCGCCAGCCGCGGCTACGAAGTGCAGTACGTCGATCCCAGCATCGGCGAGCTTGACACCCTGGACCTGGGCCGTGCCGACCTGCTCGTCGTGCTGGGCGGCCCCATAGGTGCCTATGACGAGGCGCTTTATCCCTTCGTCGCCCAGGAGCTGGCGGCCGTGCGCCGCTGGCTGGACAGCGGCAAGCCGCTGCTGGGCATCTGCTTGGGCGCCCAGCTCATTGCGCGCGCGCTGGGCGCCAGGGTCTATCCGCTGGGCGTCAAGGAAATCGGCTTTTCGCCGCTCACGCTTACCGACGCGGGCCTGGCCTCGCCCCTGGCCAAACTGGACGGCGTGCCCGTGCTCCATTGGCATGGCGACCAGTTCGATATTCCCGAAGGCGCCGTGCACCTGGCCGGCACCGCCATCGGCGCCAACCAGGCCTTTGCCGTGGGCCCGCAGGTGCTGGGCCTGCAATTCCATCTGGAGGCCGATGCGGCCCGGCTGGAGCGCTGGCTGGTCGGCCATGCCTGCGAACTGGGCGTCGCCCAGGTGGACCCGCGCACCCTGCGCGCCGATGCCCAGAAATACGGCGGCCTGCTGGCGCTGGCCGCTCGCGATGTGCTGGCCGCCTGGCTGGCCAACCTGGAGCGCAGCCGCTGAACCTGCGGCGCCGCCCATTCACCCATTTCCCCCCACGCCGGAGCCGCCGCTGTGCGGCGCCGGAATCTCTGTTCCCGAAAAAAAGGAGAGTTGAAGATGGTTGTCGTACTGTTCGAACTGCAGGCCTTGCCCGGCCAGAACCAGACCTATGTGGACCTGGTCAACAAGCTCACCCCCATGCTCAAGCCCATGGAGGGGTTCATCTCCGTGGAGTGCTTCCAGAGCACGCTCAACCCCGAGAAAGTCATGTCCGTCACCACCTGGCGCGACGAGGAAGCCGTCGTCCAGTGGCGCAACGTGGAAGCCCACCTCAGCGCCCAGCGCGCCGGCCGCGACAAGATCTTCAAGGACTACCGCGTGCGCGTCACCCAGGTACTGCGCGACTACGGCCTGAATGACCGCGCGCAGGCGCCTGCGGACAGCATCATGGGCAAGGCAGGCAGCTGCCCCATCAGCCACGCCTGAGGGCTGGCGGTGCCGCAAAGGCCCGGCTGATCCCCCTGCCGGAGCGCGATGCACGCCCTCGAAGGATGCTGGCAGTGACTACGCTGCCGGCGCCAGGCCGGAAAAAAAGCCCGCTGAATGCTCAGAGGGCTTTCTTTCGGAAGGCACAGATTCCTTCGCATCGGAACCCCACCGCACCGCACGGCATCCTGCGCGCCGCCTTGTGCAGCGCTTTCAGTTGCGAGCTGCCGCTGCCGCCATTTCGGCGAGAAACGGGCCTTGGGCCGCTTCGGGTTTGCTTTCGATGAGGAAGTCGTCGCGATCCTGGTCCTTGATCCAGTTCGGAGGCTTGCCTCGACCTGTCCACGTCGCTCCCGTGGCCGGATCGCGATACTTCGCCGGCGCACTGGTTTTTTCAGGGATGTAGGGGAACACTTGCTGCTGGGTGAATCCGAAATCGGTCACCAGCTTCTGGACCTTGGACAGGGCAGCGTCGGCCGCCGAGGTGCGGGCCTTGGCAATTTCCATGTCCAGCGCGGCCTTGGCCGCAAGGAGTTCTTTGAGGGACTGTGTCATAGGGGTGCGAAATTTTTGAAGCCAGATTATGGGGCTGTTCGGGCAGCCGCGTGGTGTCCGGATCATGCAGGCCGATGAAAGGAAGGCCGCCCGCCTGAGCCTGCTGCCGAGCCGGGTGACCACAGGCCCGGGCAGGAAAGCCGGTCTTGCCCTCATCCGTGATCGCGCGCACTACCCCGCATGGCCGCAGCGATCACGTCAGGCGGAACGTCCCGCGTCACCACACGGCCCGATCCGATGATGAATTCTTTTGATGTCAGGGCACATCATGAGAAATGGCGGGATTGTAGGATTTCTTGAAATCTTCTTCGAACTCTACGTTCCTCCAAAGGCATGATTACATCCAGATCATCTTCCTCTTCGCCTTTTTTGAGACGATCAATGCTCCAATCCACGTAGCTGGTCCAGGACGACGCCCCTCAGCGCAACAGAAAACTTAGCTTCTGTAAGGCCTTAAATCCATTCATGAGTCAATCTATTTTGAATATGGAGTGACTTTGAATTCGATTGCAATTGCGCGGCCGCTGTCCAATTTCACATCGGATCACTCGTCATCGGGTGAGTCGGGTTGGAGGTTGGTAGTTAGAGGCGACTGATTTATATATTTTGATTCCGCAGATTTCGACGTGTGAACCATGTGAGGTGCTTGCAAAATCGAAGCAGAAACCCAAGCGATGCCATCAGTATTGCTGCCATAAATACAGGCAGGGCCATGAGACTGAGTCCACTGTGCCCGCTGCCATCTTCAAAAAATAGCTTTAGCGCAAGTAGAAAAAGGGTTCCTGCGATCCAAAAGAGCAAGCGGTAGAAAAACCGCAGGATCTTAAGCCTTTTCATGTATTCCCCTTGCTCGTCTGCTTGTGGCTGGCAACGGCATTGTGGTCAGAGGCCAGAAAAGCGGCTCCGTGCATCGCCCCGTTGCGGTTCATCCCGAACCGGCGACTGCCTAACGCGACCTTCCAATAGTTCTCCCGGGCTTCGGCCTCCGACTTTTCTATGCCAAGAGGCAGCGCCTCCAGCAAGGTGAACCGGAATTCGCTGTCACAACCCGGTGCTTCATGCAGTCGCCGGCTCAACTCCAGGTTGTCGCCATGCCCGGTGTTGGCATAGTCGCGCCAACGCTGCCAAACGCCACAAGCGCCGCTGGCAGAGCCGACATATTGGTGGCCTGTGAATTCATCCGTTATCAGATAGATGCCGCAGACATTGCCAAGTGCCTGCTGCCAAGCCACATCCTGCATTGCAAGCCTCAGTTCCGCCATGATCAGGCTGGTGCTGCTCAGGGCCCTGAAGGGCACCGGAGGCACGGGGGATAGCGCAATGGGATAGTTGTTTTCCTGGCGAAGGACCCGGCGCCAACTCACGGCGGGCTCGCCCCAACGGATCTCCAGTTTGAGCCGCAGATCCGACATCACATCGATTTCGTCCAGCTCGTGATACCAGTGGCCTGCTCGCTCGTCATGCAGATCGAAACTTCCCTGCAAGCGTCCTGCATCAATGGCTTGCATTGCAGGCATGACCTCCTTCACCCGCCAGATACCGAGCAGCAACGCATGGCCTGGCCGGTGCCCAAAGAAGCCAATCACCAACGAGCCGACTGGATGCTTGTGGTCTTGCCGAGACTGATAGAGCGTCAAAGCACGTGTCCCCACATAGCGTTGTACCGGATAGTCTCCTGCCGTGTGGCGCATGAGCGTGACCTGTTGGGCGGCGGGGTCAAGCGAATGAAAAGCAAGCAGTTGGTAAAGCTGAGTGGCTGGGAGGTTCATGGGGGGAATTGATCTGCAGCGATGCCGAGCAAAATAGCACGGCTGGCCTCTCAGGGCGAAGCCATGTGGACGGGCTGAAGCACGTTCTTTGGGCTGTGGCGGAAAGCGAGGACCTTTGGAAGTTGGTGGGCACGGTATTTGCAGGCGTTGCCACTGAAAGCTGCGGGTGGCGCGCAGTGCGGAGGGTCGCATTCATAGCTTCACATCTGGCGCGATGGGATCGCCGTTGGGCGCAAGAGCTTATCGTGTCGCGAAGGCCAATTCGGTTCCGGCTTGCCGCAGAAAAATGATCAACGCAGAGCCGCGTGCCTGATCAAAGACCGATACATGCTTGGCTCACAAAGCGTGTCCTGTTCTTCTCCGTGATCGCGCGCGCTGCTCGGCATGGATATCCCGTGTTGCATCGGCCTGGCGAAGCAGTCCTAAGCTTCCAAGTTGCGAACGAATTCGCTCCCCACTTCGACTCCTAGAAGAGAGTCCACGGCCGCCACCCGCTTCAGCGCTTCGTCGGCGCTGAAGCCATTTCCCTCCAGCACGGCCAATGCATCGTTGTGCAGGGCATAGGCCAGGTGCGCTGCGATCCGTACCCTCGGATCCGCATCCACGTTGCTTCCCAGATATCCGCTCAGGAGAAGACGGATCTCGTATACGGCTTTCGCCAGGATTTTTGACTCATTGGTGCGCATGGGATGGTCCTGCCATGAATACTGGCGACTGTGTGCCGGAACCATGAATGTACGTACTTGGGCCATCTACGGCCCGGCGTGATGGCGGGCATCAAGGCAAATTGCGCCGTACTTTGCGACACAATCCGCCTCTTGAATACCTCTGAAGGAGATGGCCTGTGCCAGCGCCCCGCCATTGGATCGAATTCGTTGAGGACTGGCGTTCCGAACCCATGGCCTACTGGGTGCATGCCGAGCAAGAGGTTGGGCTCTGGTGCCGCGCCAGCCGTTACCTGCCCTCGGCACCTGCTCACATTCCCCACAAGGGCTTTGCCGTTCTCTGTGTGGAGTTCGGGGCGCATGTACTGCGTTTTTCCTCTGCGGCTCAGCTCGATGAGTGCATTCGTGTACTTTCCATGAAACCCTTGCCCACATCGCGCCAGTTGTCCAACCTGCGCGTCACGTCGCTGGGGCCAAACGGGCATTGGTTGAGCCGGCTGCCGGTGGCGATCAAATCCGGAAAGGCAAGAGGGCGGGTGGTGATGGGGCTTGAACAGACGCGGGCAGCGATAGTAGGCAAGTCCGCTGGGTGGACGTGCCAGAACTCGGCTGAGCGGACCAATGCCCTGGCGAGCTGACAGCATCATTACAACTGGCACAGACTGCACCGCAGCAGCGGCCAAGTCGCTCCGTGTCTAGGATCAAATCTCCAAACAATCGCTTGACGGTTCACAGCTGGTCCGGCCGAGTGGCGAAAGCTCGGCACTCCCATCACCAACACCCAGGAGCTTCAATGATTATCACCACCACCCCCCAGATCGAAGGCCGCCGAATCACCCGCTACTGCGGCGTGGTCGCGGGCGAGGCAATTTTGGGCGCCAATGTGTTCAAGGACTTGTTTGCCGGGCTGCGCGACATCGTGGGCGGGCGGTCGGCCACCTATGAGCGCGAGTTGCAGCGGGCGCGCGAGATTGCGCTCAAGGAGCTGGAGGAACGCGCCCAGGAATTGGGCGCGAATGCCGTGGTGGGGGTGGACCTGGATTACGAAGTGCTGGGCCAGGGCAACGGCATGTTGATGGTGTCTGCCAGCGGCACGGCCGTGGTGCTGGAGTAGGCAGGGCCATCGGCCAAGCAGACCAAGCAGGTCAATCAGGCAAGGGAAGTCAACGCGGCGCTGCGCCCCGTATCTCCAGGCATCGGGCCAGCGCCCGCGCCGCCTCGCCCAGGCGCGGGCCGGGGCGGGAGACCACGTCCGTTTCGGCCAGGTCCAGCGCGCAGATGCGGCCCGAGCGCACGGCGGGCATGCGGCTCCAGCCGGGGCGGGTGGCAAAGCTGGCCGATGGCGTCTGCGGCGTGTGGATGATGAGTTCCGGCTGCTGGCGCAGCACGTATTCGGGCGTGATGCGGGGGAAGGGACCCAGGTTCTGCGGCAGCACATTGCGCGCGCCCAGGCGCTGCAGCAGCTGGCCTATGAAGGAGTCCGGCCCCGCCGCATAGGGCGTGGCGTCCACCTCGAAATACACCTTCTGCCCGGCGGGCGTGAGCGCTGCCAGCGCCTTGGCCTGCTGGTCCACCTCGGCCTGCATGCGAGCCAGCAGGGCGTTGGCGCGCTGCACCTGCAGCAGCTGGTCGAGCTTGTGCAGTACCTGCTCCAGCTGCGCCATGTCGTTGGCGTCCAGTGCCAGCACGGGAATGCCGAAGCGCTCCAGCTGCGCGATGACGGGTGCGGAATACGCCATCAGCACCACGTCGGGCCTGAGCCGCACGGTGGCCTCGACCAGCGGGGCAAAGGTGTGGCCCAGCTTGGGCAGGGCGGCCACGCGGGCCGGGTGGTTGGAGAATTCGTCCACGCCCACGATGCGCTCGCAGGCGTCCAGCGCGCACAGTGATTCGGTCAGCGAGGGCAGCAGCGAGACGATGCGCTGCGGCACGCGCTCCAGGCGCACCTGCCGCCCGCGCATGTCGGTGACGGTGTAGGCGGTGGTTGCCCCGCCCGTTCCCGCATCCGCCGCCTTTTGCGCAAAGGCGTTGCCCGCGCCGCCTGCGCAGGCCAGGGCGGCGGTCAGCAGCAGGATGCGGGGCAGGCGCGAAAGCAGGCGCAGAAGCAGGTGCAGAAGCAGATGCATGGGGTCAGGGCAGAGGTGTCCAGCGCACGCTGACGAACACGGTGCGGCCTGCGTTGGCATAGCCGCGCGTGGGGGCGTAGTCGCGGTCGGCGATGTTGTTGACACGGGCCAGCAGCGTCCATTGCCTGGTCAGCTGGCGCTGGGCGTAGAGGTTGACCACGCCGTAGCCGCCCAGCTTGAAGGTATTCGCCTCGTCTGCGTAGCGGCCGCTGTACAGCTGCGCTTCGCCGCCCAGCGTCCAGCCGGCAGCCTGGGTGTCGGCATTGAGCTTGAGCATGCGCTTGGAGCGGTAGGGCAGCAGCTTGCCGGTCTCCAGGTTCTCGGGGTTCATGAAGTCCAGCGAAGCGCCCAGGTTGGCGCTGCCCAGGCGCGTGCTGCCCGCCAGCGTCAGGCCGGTGATCTCGACGCTCTGCCAGTTGCGGTAGCAGTTGCAGGGAACGGCGCTGTTCCAGTCGTAGGTGATCAGGTTCTTGAACCTGTTGCGGTAGACCACGGCCGAGAGGCGGTTGGCACCGGCCGCATAGTGCAGGCCGGTTTCCACGTTGGTGCTGCTTTCGGGCTTGAGGTCGGCCGCCGCCTGGCCCGTGAAGCGTTCGTACAGCGTGGGGGTGCGGAAGGCCGTGCCGGCCGATGCCACCCAGCGCCAGCGCTCGTCGATCTGCAGGCCGTAGCCCAGGCCGCCCGTGGTCTTGTTCTGCTGGTCGCGCACCTGGTCGTGGCGCAGGTTGGCGTCGAACTGGTGGCGGCCCTCGGTCAGGCGCCAGCCGGCCGACAGGGAGTTCTGCACGCGCCGGCTGTCGGTGTTCTGCGTCCAGGCGTATTGCGTGTCCAGCTTGTCCTCGCGGCGCTCCAGGTCGATGTTGAAACGGTGCTGGCCCAGCGTGAACAGGTTCTGCAGCAGGTAGTTGGTGGAGCGGCCCTTGGCGCTTTCGGGCGACTGGGTGTGGCGGTCGCTTTGGCTGTCGGTATGGGAGATCTGGACCACGCTTTTGTACATGGCGTTCCAGCCGGCCTGCCAGCGCAGGCTGCCGGTGGTGTTCTTGACCACGTCGTAGTCGTCGAACGGCGGCGGGCTCTGGTCGTAGTGGGCGCGCAGGCGGCTGTGCAGCAGGCTGGCATCGATCTGGTGGATGCCCGTTTTGTAGCCCGCGTTCAGGCCCAGCGAGGTGTTGCTGTAACCATCCTTGTCCGGGTTGGGCGAGAAGGTGTTGCCGGGATAGACGTCGAAGCCGTCGCTGCGCTCGTCAGCCAGGTTCAGCCCGTAGGTGAAGCCGTTGGCACCGCCCTGAAATCCCGTGGCCAGCTTGCTGGTGCCCTGGTTGCCTATGCCGGCCTCGGCATAGGCGCGGGACTGGCCGTCCGCCCGCTTGGTGAAGATCTGGATCACGCCGCCCATGGCGTCTGAGCCATAGATGGCGGCGGCCGGGCCGCGCAGCACCTCGATGCGGTCAATCTGCGCCAGCGGCAGGGTGGACCAGACCGCGCCGCCCTGCAGCTCCTGCGAGCTGTAGCGCACGCCGTCGATGAACACGGCAGTGTGCTGGTTGCTGGTGCCGCGCAGGTAGACCGAGGTGACCTGGCCCGGCCCGCCGTTGCGGTTGATCTGCACGCCCGGCACCTGTACCAGCAGGTCCGCCACGCCCGTGGCGCCGCTGCGGGCAATGGTCTCGGCGTCGATCACGGTCATGTCGGCCGTGACGGTGCGCAGGGGCTGCTCGCTGCGCGAGGCGGTGACGACCACCGTATCGAGCTGGGAGGTCTGTGCGCGCTGCGCCTGTTGTGTCTGTGCTTGGGCCTGGCAGGCCAGCAGCGAGGCCGCAGCCAGGGCGGACAACGTGCGCAGTACGGGGAACGCCGAGGGCGAGCGAAGAGCGGCGCCGGGGGCGCGCGCGAGGGCGAGGGTGTGCATGGATGCGAGCCAGTTGCGCGCCAGCGACCCCGCCGGCACGGAAACCAAAAAGACCGGCTGCGCTGCAAGCGCGGCCGGCCGCCTGTTGGCCGGTATCCAGACTGGTGACGCACTCGCCAAGGCCTTCCCGGGCTGTACGCCCAGTGGCACGGGTTTGGCGGGGGCCGGTGCCATGCACGCGGCGTTTCACTCACTGTTGCGGGGGCAGTACATGCGGGCGGCTTTATCTGGCCGCCCCATGTTTCCCGTTTAACCGCAGCCCCTGGGGCTGCTGGCACCAACGGCGGCGATTGTACGGCGGGGCGTTCAGTACCGATGTAAAGCTTGCTTGACATGCCCGCGGGTGGCATCGCACAATGTCAAGCATCCTTTACACATTGCGAGAGACTTCCATGAATCAAACAACGGTCACCAACCGCCGCTACCAGAAGGAACTTGGATTTGCGCTGCTGCTCTACATGGCGCTGCTTGTGGGGGCGCTTTTGCTCAGCGCCGACATGCAGGCCGGGGCCCTGCGCACAGCGCTGCTGCTCAGCCCCATGCTGGCGTTTGCGCTGGCCGTGCGGGCCATCGTGCGCCTGGTGCGCGATACCGACGAGTTCCTGCGCAAGTCCATGCTGGAGCAACTGGCGATTGCGGCGGCGGGCACGGCCGGCATCACCTTCACCTACGGATTCCTGGAAATGGCAGGTTTTCCCAAGCTCAGCATGTTCATGGTGTGGCCCTTGATGGGTGCGCTCTGGGTGGCTGCCTCGGTGGCCCACTGGCTGCGCAGCCGATGAGCTGTTCCGCCAAAGTGCCCCTCCCATGAAAAATGACCCCCGCGCTCCCCTTGCTGTGCAAGGTCCGCTGCCCCCCGAGGGGGTGCCTTTTCATCTTGGGGCGGCCCTGCGATGAAAAACACCATCCGTGAACTGCGCGCCCAGCGCGGCTGGAGCCAAGCCGCGCTGGCGGACCTGCTGGGCGTGTCACGCCAGACCGTCAATGCGATCGAGACGGGTCGCTACGACCCCAGCCTGCCGCTGGCATTCGCCATTGCCCGGGTGTTCGAGACCCGGATCGAGGCGATCTTCCAGGAGGGTTGAGCGCAGCGCTCAGGCCACGATCATGACCAGCAGCACCAGGCCCAGCAGGGCCAGGTAGGCCTTGGCATGCAGGGCATCGGGAATGCGGCCGATCAGCGGGGCCGCCAGCCTGATGCCGGTCCACGATCCGGCCGTCAGCAGCGCAAAGGCCTGCAGGTCCACATAGCCCACATGCCAGGGGCCCAGCCCCGCGCCCTGCGATGCCAGCATGTAGGCAGCGGTGCCCGCCACGGCCATGGGCAGGGACAGCGGGCTGGCCATGGCCGTGGCGGCCGCCATGCTGGCGCCGCGCCGGCGCATGAGCGGCACGGTCATCACGCTGCCGCCCACGCCCAGGAAGGCCGCGATCGCACCAATGGCCAGGCCCGCCGTGGCCGCCGCCCGCCGGCCCATTGGTTGCATGCCGGCGGCGGTGCCGTGCACGAAGCCCGGGCGCAGCAGCGCGTCGGCGATGGTCAGGGCCAGGTAGGCGATGAAGGCCCAGCGCACCCATTCCCCGCTGATCCAGGTGGCGGCCGCCGCGCCCGCCACGGCACCGGCCGCGATGAAGCCAGCCAGCGGTCGCACCTGATCCCAGGGCAGGGCGCCCGCGCGGTGCTGGCGCAGCGTGGCCATGGAGGCGCCGAAAATCATCACGCAGGTGGAGGTGGCCACGGCAATGTGCATGGCAGCCTGGCCCACGGCGGAGTCCGCGCCGTGGATGGAGGTCAGCAGCGCATAAAGCAGCGGAACGGCCACGAAGCCGCCGCCAAAGCCGAAGAGCACGGTGGTCACGCCGGCAAGCACACCGAAAGCCAGCAGCAGGAGAGGGAACACAGACAGTCCTTTGGAAAAAACGAGCAAGGACTGAACCTTAGGATGCCGCGGTTTGGCCTGCTTTCGCGGATAGGTCAATAATCCTCGAATTCCTGCCAAAGCCTGTTGGCTGTTTTCCGGACATTCCCATGCTCAACATTCCGCTGCATTCCGTGGACGCCGTGGCGCGCGATGTGCTGGCCATCGGCACCGATTACACGCCTGGCACGCTGCTGCCCACGCACAGCCACCGGCGTGCCCAGTTTCTCTACGGGATGAGCGGGCTGATGGAAGTGGAAACCGACGACGGCGCCTGGACCATCCCGCCCTACAGCGGCGTGTGGATTCCGGCCAGCAAGCCGCACAGCGTGCGCATGCAGGGCGTGAGCACGCGCAGCCTGTACATCGAACCGGCTGCTGCGCCCCGCCCGGGTGTGCACTGCGAGGCCCTGGTCGTCACCCCGCTGCTGCACCAGCTGCTGCTGTCCTGCGCCGACCTGCCGGCGCTGTACGACGAAGCGGGCCGCGACGGCGCCCTGGTCACGCTGGTGCTGCACGAACTGGCCTCGGCCCGCAGCCTGCCGCTGTTCGCGCCCATCCCCCGCGACGAAAAGCTGGCCGCCCTGTGCAAGCAGTTCCTGGCCGAGCCCAGCATCCGCGCCACGCCCCAGGACTGGGCGCAGGCGCTGAACAAGAGCCTGCGCACCTTCAGCCGGTTTTTCCAGCAGCACACAGGCATGGCCTTTGGCGCCTGGCGCCAGCAGGCCTGCCTGCTGGCGGCGGTGTCACGTCTGTCTGCGGGCGCCTCGGTCACGCAGGTGGCGCTGGACCTGGGCTATGACAGCCCCAGCGCGTTTTCCACCATGTTCCGCAAGGCGCTGGGCCGGGTGCCTTCGGAGCTGGTGAGCCGGGTCTAGGCGGGAACGCTGGCCTGGGCAGCCGTCTCCCGCGTCATGGCCCAGAACACCAGGGCTGCCAGGCTGAACGCCGCCCCCGCCAAGCAGACCCCGTGCCAGCCAAACCGCGCGTAGGCATTGGTGGCAATCAGCGCCCCCAGCCCGCTGCCCACGGCATAGAACAGCATGTACAGGCCCACCAGCCGGCTGTGCGCCTGCGGGTTGCTGCGAAAGATCAGGCTCTGGTTGGTCACATGCAGGGCCTGGCCGCCCAGGTCCAGCAGCACGATGCCGGCAACCAGCGCCCACAGCGACTGCTCCAGCAGCGCAATCGGCGCCCAGGCCAGCAGCAGGATCACCAG
The DNA here is from genome assembly GCF_016428765.1 of Delftia sp. ASV31. Lineage (NCBI taxonomy): Bacteria > Pseudomonadati > Pseudomonadota > Betaproteobacteria > Burkholderiales > Comamonadaceae > Delftia > Delftia sp. ASV31. The sequence continues at coordinate 32,205 of NZ_JAELTK010000036.1, read as the reverse complement.
CGCGCCCAGGCTGGTGCGCTGCGCGAAACCCTGGTCGGCCCAGTGCCCGGCACGGGCTGCTGCCAGTGCGCCCACCACGCCGGCCAGGCCAAAGGCGCCGATGGCCGTGAGCGACAGGCTGTAGGGCGGTGCGCTCAGCGGCAGGACCAGGGCGCTCCAGAAGATGTTGAAGGTGGCAAACATCAGCAGGGCCAGCATGCCGCGTGTGCGCAGCATGCGGTCCTGGCGCAGCAACTGGAGCATGGAGGCGAGCAGCTGCGTGTAGCTGGGTGCATGCAAGGGCACCGCCAGCCGGGGCAGTTGCCGCCACAGGGGCCAGGCCAGGGCCAGCATCAGCAGGGCCGAGCAGGCATAGACGCCACGCCAGCCAGCCAGGTCACCCACGGCACCGGCAAACACGCGCGCCAAAAGCAGGCCGATGAAAACCCCGCCCTGGGCCGCGCCCACCACGCGCCCGCGCTCATGTGCCTGGCTGGCGCTGGCCGCATAGGCGATCAGCCCCTGCGTCATGGCCGTGCCCAGCAGGCCCACGGCCAGCATGCCCGCCAGCAGCAGAACGGCCGAACGCGCGGTGCTGACGGCCGCCAGGGCCAGCACCAGGCCCAGCAACTGCAAAAGCATGAGCCGCCGCCGCTCCAGCCGGTCGCCCAGCGGCACCAGCAGCACCAGCGCCAGCGCGCAGCCGGCCTGCGTGGCGGTGACCACGCCGCCCACGGCCGCATGGCTGATGCCGAAGTCGGCCGCCAGCGCCTCCAGCAGCGGCTGGGCGTAATAGACATTGGCCACGCTCAGGCCGCTGGCAGCGGCGAACAGCAGCACCAGGCTGCGCGGCATGCGGACCGTGTCCGGGGCAGGGAAGGCGTTCATGGGTTGAATCCAGTTGCAAAACAAAACTGGTTGGATGCTAGTTGAACCAGTTTTGAAATGCAACCACAATGACGTCATGAAAGAAGACATCCGTCCTGACACACCGCAGCCCTGTCCGGTGGCCCGCTCCTTGGATGTGATCGGCGACCGCTGGTCGCTGCTCATCGTGCGCGATGCCTTCGATGGCATCAGCCGCTTTGGCGATTTCCAGCGCAGCCTGGGTGCGGCCCGCAATATCCTGGCCGACCGGCTGCGCCGGCTGGTGGAGGCCGGCATCCTCGAAACCCGCCCCGCCGCAGAAGGCTCGGCCTACCTGGAATACGTACTCACGGCCCAGGGCCTTGAGCTGTTCCCGGTGATCGTGGCCTTGCGGCAATGGGGCGAAGGCCATCTGTTCGCGCCGGGTGAGGCGCATTCGCTGCTGCTGGATCGCCAGACCGGCCAGCCTGTCGCGCCCATGCTGCCGCGCGACGGGGATGGCCGGGCCTTGCTGCCGGGCCAGACCGTGGTTCAGAAAATCGATTGATGGATATCCATGCTCTCTGCCTTCATATCAGTCATCTACGTACAGATTTCTCCCGAGCGCCTGACGCTGAAGGATCCGAAGACCGGGCAGACCCTCTCGGAGGTTCCCGAGCTGGCCCTGAGTCCGCCGCCCCGGCGCCGGATTCTCGCGGCCGGCCCGCAGGCCAGGCTCGCGGCTGCATCGGAGCCTGCCGAAGTCGTCAATCCCTTCGCCCACCCGCGTTCGCTGATATCGGACTTCATCCTGGCCGAGCAGCTTCTGAAGTACCAGCTCAGGCGCATGCATCGGCGTGCCTGGCTGGCGGCCTCCCCGCACATCGTCATCCATCCGCTGGGCGACCCCGAGGGCGGATTCACCCAGGTGGAACTGAGGGCCTTGCGCGAGCTGGCCAATGCAGCCGGCGCCTCGAAGGTGAATGTCTGGACAGGCCGGCCCTTGACAGACGAGGAATTGCTGACGCGCAAGCCCCCTGCGCAGGGCGGTGTCTGGGAGTGAGGCTTTGCTCCTCGCCATGAAAAAAGCGCCCGTCACAACGGGCGCTTTGTCTGGGTCAGCGCAAGGGCCGGCAACGGGCCATCAGAACCGCGCCGTCATCCCCACGAAGTAGGTACGGCCGCCGTTGTCATAGTTGGCGCCGATGGTGCGGGTTTCCTTGTCGGCCAGGTTGATGATGCCGGCGCGCAGGGTCAGGGTGTCGGTCACGTTGTAGTTCATGGACACGTCAAAGGTCGTATAGGCCTTGGCGAAGGTGGTGGCCGTGCCCGTGGTCACGACTTCCTTGCCCACGTGGCGGGCGCTGAACATGGCGGACCAGCCCTGGCGGATCTGCCACTGCAGCGACGAGTAGATGGACAGCTCGGGCACGGCCAGCAGCGAGGCGCCCGTGCTCAGGTTCTTGGACTCGAACATCTTGGTGATGTTGGTGTTCCAGGTCAGGCCCTTGGCCAGGGGAACGTTCACGAAGCCTTCGAGGCCGCGCGTGCGGGCACGCTGGGCGTTGGCCATGCGGGTCCACCAGAAGCCGTTGTAGAAGCCCAGCGGCTGGTAGTCGATCTTGTTCTTGAAGTTGGTGTGGAAGTAGGTGGCGCCCAGCGCCCAGCCATTGCGGTCCCAGCTGGTGCCCAGCTCGAAGTTGGTGCTGGTCTCGGGCTGCAGGTCGGGGTTGCCGGCCATGTAGCAGCCGCGCGTGCCGTCGGCATTCACGCTGGTGTTGGTCCAGCCCATGCCGGCCAGGCTGCGGCAGCCGTTGCCCCCGGATTGCGTGGCGGCGCTGGCCGAGTTTTCCTTCAGGTTGGGCGCACGGAAGCCGCGCGAGACGCCGCCGCGAACCGTCCACTCCGAGGCCGGGTGGTAGACCAGGTAGGCGCGCGGGCTCCAGTTGTTGCCGTATTTCTGGTGATGGTCCATGCGCAGGCCCAGCGTCAGCGCCAGGTTGTCGCGCAGGAAGATCTGGTCCTCGCCGAACAGCGCCCAGGTGGTGGCGCTCAGGCCCGAGCCCGAGACCGGGCGCCCCGCGTAGTCGATGGGCGCCAGGCCGATGGTGTCGCGGTTGTCCAGCGACTCGCGGCGCCACTGCATGCCCAGCGTCATGGCCTGGTCCAGGCCCCACAGCTTCAACGGCTTGTCGATGCGGCCGTCCAGCGTGGTTTCCTTGGAGTTGTTGCCGATGGTGTCGCCCTTGTCCTCGTACTTGTTGTGCACGAGGTTGAGCTTGGAGGTCAGGTCGCCCCAGCGCCCGTCATGGCTGATGCCGAACTTGGTCTGCTCCAGCTTGCTCAGGCCCCAGGGATAGACCACCTGGTCGCCCGACGCCGTGCGCGCGTCGGAGCCCGTGGCGCGCTGGATGCCTTGCGCGGCCTCGATGCCGATCACCTGGTCGGGCGTGAGCTGCCAGTTGAGCAGGGCGTTGAGGTTTTGCTTGCGCGAGCCGGCCGTGGACTGGTACGTGCCCGGGAAGCCGCCCGTGCTCTCGTCGGCAGCGCGGTCCGTGTAGTTGCCGCCCAGGCGCAGGCCGAACTTGTCGGACAGCGGGCCGCTGATGTTGAAGCCCAGCTGGCGCGTGTCGCCGCGGTCGCTGTCGGAGGGCTTGCTGTAGTTCAGCGTGGTCGAGCCGCTCCAGCGCTTGCCGATCTTGCGCGTGATGATGTTGATCACGCCGCCCATGGCGTCGGAGCCGTACAGCGAGGACATGGGGCCGCGCACCACCTCGATGCGCTCGATCATCTCGGGCGAGATCCAGTCCAGATCCTGCGAGCCCAGGTCGTCGCGGTAGTTGATGCCGGCCGAGCTGCCCTGGCGCTTGCCGTCCACCAGGATCAGCGTGTACTTCTCGGGCAGGCCGCGCAGCTTGATCTTGGACTGGGCGCCCGTGCCGGACAGGCCGCCGGTCACGCCGGGAATGGTGGACAGCAGCTCGCCGATGCTGGTGACGGGCTTGCGCTCGATGTCCTCGCGGGTGATCACGCTGATGCTGGCCGGCGCTTCCTTGATGTCCACGGCCGTGCCCGAGGCGGTCACCACCACGGTGGACAGGGACGTGTCGGCCTTGTTGTCGGCTGACTGGGCATGGGCCATGGCTGTGCATGCCAGGGCGGCGCAAAGAGGAAGCGGGCGGAGCACCGAGATTCTGACCATCTTTGTAAAGTTCCGGTTTGGTTAAAAATCAAGGTGCGAATGATAACGATTTGTATCCACGTCTTTTTGTTGGCGTAAAGACAGTTGTATTTTTGTTTACTCGTTATCTAACTGCTGGACAGGCCAAAGATGCTGTGCACAAGTTTGGTGCGTGGCAAGAGGGGCCGCGGAGGCGCAGAAGGGGAGCGCAGAAGGGGGGGCGCAGAAGGGGACGCAGAGGGAGCGCGGGCGCCAAAGGCACCCTGCAATGGCCGCCCCCATGCGCAGGGGGGGCGGCCGGAAGAGGGTCAGCGCGGTTCGGCTGCCGTGCCCGCAAGGGCGGTGGAGCGCTCCGCCGACTGGCGCGATGCCTGGCGGCGCACGAACTGGTAGGCGATGGCCAGCAGGGCAAACCAGGCCGGCGTCACCACCAGCGCCTGGCGCGTGTCGGCCTGCAGGGTCAGCAGGCCCAGGATGGAGGCAAAGAACACCAGGCAGGCCCAGCACATGGCCACGCCGCCGGGCATCTTGTAGCGCGAAGCCTCATGCAGGGCCGCGCGCTGGCGCCGGTAGGCCATGTATGACAGCAGGATCAGCGACCACACGAACATGAACAGAATGGCCGATACCGTGGTCACCAGCGTGAAGGCTTCCACCAGATCGGGCACCACCCACATCAGAAACGCGCCGGCCAGCAGGCAGGTGCAGGAAAACAGCAGCCCGCGCGAAGGCACGCTGCTGCGCGACAGCCGGTGGAAGGTCTTGGGCGCATCGCCCTTGAGCGCCAGGCCGTAGAGCATGCGGCTGGTGGAGAACACGCCGCTGTTGGCCGACGAGGCGGCCGAGGTCAGCACCACGAAATTGATCACGCCTGCGGCGGCCGGCAGGCCCGCCAGCACGAACAGCTCCACGAACGGGCTCTTGCCGGGCACCACGTCGCGCCAGGGGGTGACGGCCATGATGGCGATCAGGGCCAGCACATAGAACACGATGATGCGCACGGGAATCGAATTGATGGCGCGCGGCAGCGTGCGCTCGGGGTCCTTGGCCTCGGCCGCGGTGGTGCCCACCAGCTCGATGCCCACGAAGGCGAACACCGCGATCTGGAAGCCCGCGAAGAAGCCCATCATCCCGTTGGGGAACATGCCGCCGTCATTCCAGAGGTTGGACAGGCTGGCCGCACGCCCCGCAGGCGAGACGAAGGCGGCACCCACCATGTACAGCCCCGTGCCCACAAGGGCCACGATGGCCACGATCTTGATCATGGCGAACCAGAACTCGATCTCGCCGAACAGCTTCACCGTCAGCAGGTTCAGGCCCAGCAGCAGGCCCACGCAGGCGATGGCCGGTGCCCACTGCGGCAGGTCCGGAAACCAGAACTGGGAGTAGGCCGATATGGCAATCACATCGGCAATGCCCGTGACGATCCAGCAGAACCAGTACGTCCAGCCCGTGAAGAAGCCGGCCCAGGGGCCGAGCAGGTCGGACGAGAAGTCGATGAAGGAGCGGTACTGCAGGTTGGACAGCAGCAGCTCGCCCATGGCCCGCATCACGAAGAACAGCATCACGCCGATGATGGTGTAGACAAAGATGATGGACGGGCCGGCCAGGCTGATGGTCTTGCCCGAGCCCATGAACAGGCCCGTGCCGATGGCCCCGCCGATGGCGATGAGCTGGATATGGCGGTTGGTGAGATTGCGCTGCAGGTCGTCTTGACCGTGCAGGCCCTGGCCGGCTGGCGGGGCCTTGTGTGTCATCAGAGAACTCCGGGAAAGACTGGCAAAGCGATGGCAGAAAGGGGGAATCCGCCTGCCGCGGCCGTGTTTTCAGTCTCTGCATGGAGTCCATGCCTGGAAATGCGGCAGCGCAGCAAAACGGAACGAAGGCCGCGAGGATACCCGAACCTCGCCCTCGCATTGGCCCTGCCGCGCGGCCGCGCTCCGGTGAATGGAGCGGGCTTGATATGGGTGGATCAGCCGCGTTGAGCAGCGATCAGTCGCACTTAACCGTGCTTGGCCGTGCTCAGGCCGCGCTCAGCCGCGCGCCAGGCGCTTGGCATTGGCCACCGCCGTGCGGTGCACGGGGGCCAGGCCCTTGCCCACCACGCCCCACATGGCGTTTTGCCATTGCGAGGCCTGCGATGCCAGGGCACCGCCGTTCCAGGTGGAGGTGCTCCAGGGGGTCCACCACATGCGCATCCAGGCCTGCATCAGGGCCTGGCTGGCAACCATGGACTGCATGCCCATCGCCGCCCACGATTGCTGGAAGGCCGTCTGTTTCTCGGACACCATGCGCGTGAATTCACGCCGGTCCCGCGCGGAGGGATTGGCGCCTGCCATGGCCATGCGGGTGAGGCGATGGGCCACGACCTGGGGCGCTGCGACGGCCAGGTCGGTGGCTTGGCGGGCGACCAGGGCGGCCCGGGGATTTTTGCGATTTGCCATGTGCACTCCTGAAGCTGGGTTCACTTTATCCAGATGGATGCCGGCCCGCGTAGGCCGATGACGCAATGCAGCAAAAACGGATTTATCGCGGCTGGGCCTGTGGCGCTGACGCGGCTGCGTCCTGCACGGCAGGGGATACCAGGGCACGCCACCAGCGCTCGCCTGCATGGGGGGCATCCAGGTCCACGCGCTCGCCCATCATGGGGGTGGCCACGGCAATGCCGTGCTCGGCACCCAGGGCCAGCACGCGCTCGAAGGGGTCCCACCAGGCATGCATGGCCAGGCTGAAGGTGCCGTTGTGAATGGGCAGCAGCCAGCGTCCGCCCAGGTCGCGGTGGGCCTGCACGGTCTGGGACGGATGCATGTGCACATAGGGCCAGTGCGGGTCGTAGGCGCCGGTTTCCATCAGCGTGAGGTCGAAGGGGCCGAAGCGCCGGCCGATTTGCGCAAAGCCGTCGAAATAGCCGCCGTCGCCGCTGAAGAAGACACGCAGCGTGTCGGCGCTTGCCAGGTCCTCGATGACCCAGGACGCCCACAGCGTGCGGTTGCCGTCGCGCAGGCCCCGGCCCGAGAAATGCTGGGCCGGCGTGGCCGTGAAGCGCAGGCCGTCCACCTGCACGTCCTGCCACCAGTCGAACTGGTGCACCTTCTCGGGGGCCACGCCCCAGTCCATGAGCCGGTCGCCCACGCCCAGCGTGCACAGGAAGAAGTCGACCCGGGGCGCCAGGGCGCGGATGGTGGCACGGTCCAGATGGTCGTAGTGGTCGTGCGAGAGCACCACGCCGCGCAGCGCGGGCAGTTCATGCAGGGCGATGGGCGGCGCATGAAAGCGCTTGGGGCCGATGAAGGAGAAGGGCGAGGCGCGCTCGGCAAACACCGGGTCGGTGATCCACCAGCCGCCGCGCAGCTTCATCAGCAGCGTGGAGTGGCCCAGGCGGTACAGGCTGCGCTCGGGCGCGGCGGCCAGGTCGGCCGGGGTGAGCCGCTGCACGGGCAGGGGCGCGGCAGGCTCGGTGTCCTTGGGCTTGTTGAAGAAGAAGTCCCACATCACCTTGGCGTCGGGCTGGGGCGCGTTGGCGGGGCGGGGATGGACGTTGCGAAAGCGCCCGCCCACCGACTGGGGTGATTGGGCGTAGTCGGCAATCGGGGCGCGGAAGATGCGGGGTGTTTTCACGGTGCTCCGTCGGTGTTCAGGCCACTGCCATCATGGAACCGGTGGCGCAGCCCTGTCGAGATGGTGGTCTTGGCGGCCCGATTCAAGGCGCCTTGCGTGTCGTCATGTAAACAAAAAAGGAGCTGCCCGTGCAGGCAGCTCCTTGTCGTGATGGCCGCAAGCTGGGCCTCAATGGGCGCCGGCCGCCTCGGCACCGCCGGCATGGCCTGCGGGCCGCCGCGTCATCCAGATCAGGACGATCAGCACCAGGAACAGCACGGACGACGCCAGGAAGATGTCGTCCGCCGCCCGCGTATAGGCCTGCTGGTCGATGAGGCGGTTGATCTGGGCCAGCGCCTGCGCCTGACTCAGGCCTGCGGCCTGCAGCCCCTGCAGGGTGACGCCGAACACGCCCTGGCCCTGGATCAGCCCTTCTGTCAGGTGGGCGTGGTGCAGCGCGGCGCGGTTTTCCCAGAGCGTGGTGGCGATGGAGGTGCCCATGGCACCCGCCGTGATGCGCACGAAGTTGCTCAGGCCGGCGGCGGCCGGGATACGGTCCGGCGAGATGCCAGACAGCGTGATCGTCGTCAGCGGGATGAAGAAGAACGCCATGGCCCCGCCCTGGATCAGCGTGGGCACCAGGATGTGCATGAAGTCCGTCTCCACCGTGAAGCGCGAGCGCATCCACAGCACCAGGGCGAACACCACGAAGGCGCCCGTGGCCATCTTGCGCGGGTCCCACTGCGTGACCTTGCGGCCCACCAGCGGCGTCAGGATGATGGCGAAGATGCCCACCGGCGCCAGCGCCATGCCGGCCGTGGTGGAGGTATAGCCCATCCACTGCTGCAGCCACAGCGGCAGCAGCACCACGTTGCCGAAGAACAGGCCGTAGGCAATCGACAGCGCCACCGAGCCCGCCGCGAAATTGCGGCGCATGAACAGGCGCAGATCCACCACCGGGTGCGCATCCGTCAGCTCCCAGACCAGGAAGACCACGAAGCTCACGATGGCCAGCACGCACAGCGTGACGATCTCGCCCGAGGCGAACCAGTCCAGCTCCTTGCCCTTGTCCAGCATCAGCTGCAGCGCGCCCACCCACAGCACCAGCAGGGCCAGGCCCACGGAGTCGATGGGCAGCTTGCGCGTGGGGGTCTCGCGGCTGCGGTAGATGCTCCAGGTCATCAGGGCCGACAGCAGGCCCACGGGCACGTTGATGTAGAAGATCCACGGCCAGGAGATGTTGTCCGTGATCCAGCCCCCCAGCAGCGGCCCGACCACGGGCGCCACCAGGGTGGTCATCCCCCACAGCGCCAGGGCCACCCCGGCCTTGGCCGGCGGGTAGCTGGACAGCAGCAGCGTCTGCGACAGCGGGATCATGGGGCCGGCGACCAGCCCCTGGAGCACGCGGAACAGCACCAGCATCTCCAGCGACGAGGCAAAGCCGCACAGCCAGGAGGTCAGCACGAACAGCAGCACGCTCATGGTGAACAGGCGCACGGCGCCGAAGCGCTGCGTGAGCCAGCCCGTGAGCGGCACCGAGATGGCGTTGGCCACGCCAAAGCTGGTGATCACCCAGGTGCCCTGGCTGGGGCTGACGCCCACGTCGCCCGAAATCGCCGGAATGGCGACGTTGGCAATGGACGAGTCCAGCACGTTCATGAAGGTGGCCAGCGACAGGGCCAGCGTGCCCAGGGCCAGCTGGGCGCCCTTGAGCGGTGCGGGCCGTGCGGGCATGGCAGGCGGTGCCGAGGGTGGCGCGGCAGGCGGCACGGTCGGCCCACCCGGCTGCGCCGGCTCCGGCACGGCGGTGGTAGAGGAAGTCATAGGCAGTCCGCGTAGGTTCTGGGAAGGCGGGGAAGCGATGCCTGCTTACTTGGACTGCGTGGCCTGCGCGTCAACCGGCGCGGAGGCCACGGCGGCTGGCGCCTTGCCCTGTGCCCTGTCTTGCGCATCGGCCATGGCAACGGGCGGCAGCTCGGGCAACTGCTTGAGCGGCGCCACGTTCTGGCCTGCCACGATGTGGGCGATGCGCTCCTCGGCCTGGGGCAATGCCATGTCGTAGATGGAGGTCTGGGCCACGGGGGCATTGCGCGTGGCGGTTGCCAGCACTTCACCCTGCTGGTCGCGCACGTCCACCTTGACTTCCATGGACAGGCCCACGCGCAGCGGGTGCTGGGCCAGGTCTTCCGGCGACAGCGCAATGCGCACAGGCACGCGCTGCACCACCTTGATCCAGTTGCCGGTGGCGTTCTGCGCGGGCAGCAGCGAGAAGGCCGCGCCCGTGCCGGCACCCATGCCGACCACGGTGCCGTGGTAGCTGATCTTGTCGCCGTAGACATCGGCCGTCAGCTCGGTCTTCTGGCCTATGCGCAGCTGGGCCAGCTGGCTTTCCTTGAAGTTGGCATCCACCCAGAGGTTGTGCAGGCCCACCACGGTCATCAGCGGCGCGCCCGAGGCCACGCGCTGGCCCAGTTGCACGCCGCGCTTGGCCACATAGCCTTCCACGGGCGAGACCAGGCGCGTGCGCTGCAGCGCCAGATAGGCCTCGCGCACCTTGGCGGAAGCGGCGATCACGCTGGGGTGCTCTTCGGCGCTGCTGCCCTTGGTCTGGGCTTCGGCCGCGGTCAGCTGTGCCTTGGCGGCGCGCACGGCGGCTTCTGCTGCCGAGGCGGCATTGCCTGCCGTGCGGGCCAGGGACTGGGCGTGGTCGAACTCTTCCTTGCCCACGGCGCCCGTGGCCAGCAGCGGGCGGCGGCGGTCCACGTCCTCGCGGGCGCGGGCGGCATCGGCCTGCAGCCGGGCCAGGTCGGCCTCGCGCTGGGCCACCTGGGCCACCAGGGGCGCATTGTTGGCGTACAGCGTGCGCACCTGGCGCACGGTCTGGGCCAGTTGCGACTCGGCCTGGGACAGGGCAACCAGGGCATCGGCCGAGTCCAGCTGCACCAGCAGCTGGCCGGGCTTGACGTAGTCGGTGTCGTCGGCGCCGATGCTGATGACCGTGCCGCCGATCTGCGGCGTGATCTGCACCACGTTGCCCGCCACATAGGCGTTGTCCGTGGTCTGGTAGTTGCGGGCCACCATCCAGTGCCAGCCGCCCCAGGCGACGGCGGCGACCGCAACGGCGGCGCCGACGAGGGTCAGGCCCTTGCGGCGGCCCTGCGGATTGGCCACGGGCGAGGCTGCGGCCGGTGCGGCGGCAGGGCTGGGTGCTTGCTTGTTGGTGTCGGTCATGGTGTACGGCGCTTTGTTATCTGTGAATGTGGTTGTGCGGCCGGGGCAGGAAGCTGGCGGTCTGTCACGCTGGCTGGCGGTCTGCCCGGTGGAGGGTCAAGAGTGCGGTGGATTCCTGTGCGGGTTGCGATCTCAGTGCTGGCTGACCTGCACGGCAGCCGTGCCATCGGTCCAGCCGCCGCCCAGCGCCTTCATCAGCGACACGCGCGTGTCCAGCGCACGGGCGCGCAGGTCCACGTCCAGGCGGCGCTGGGTGATCACCTGGGTTTCGGTGTTCAGCACCGTCACCTGGCTGGCCAGGCCGGCCTTGTAGCGCTGCACGGCAAAGTCGTAGGCCCGTTCGGCCTTCTCCAGCGATTCGGCCTGCAGCTGCTGTTGGCGCACCAGCGATTGCACGGAAGTGATGGCGTCGCCCGCTTCCTTGACCGCATCGAGTACCACGCCGTTGTACTGGGCAATGGCGGTATCCAGGTCGGCCTGCGTGCCGCGCAACTGGGCGCGCAGGCGCTTGCCGTCGAACAGGGGCAGGCGCAGCGCGGGCGTGATGCCCATCTGGCGCGAGCTGCCCTTGAACAGGTTGTCCAGGCCGATGGCATTGAGGCCGATGAAGGCTGTGAGATTGATATCGGGGTAGAAATCCGCCCGCGCGCTCTCTATGCCCTGCGTTGCGGACTCCACGCGCCAGCGCGCGGCCACCACATCGGGGCGGCGGCCCAGCAGATCGGCACCCAACTGGCCAGGCACGGCCTGGATCTGCAGCGCGGCCAGACGGGGCGACAGCTGCAGCTGCGCCTCGGGCGCCTGCCCGCAGAGCACGGCGATGGTGCGGCGCGCCAGCGTGATCTGCTCGTCCAGCATTTCGATCTGGGTGCCGGCATCGGGCAGGCCGGCCTGGGCCTGGGTCAGCTCCACCTGGCTGTCCAGCCCGGCGCGCGTGCGCTGCTGGCTCAGGTCCAGCAGAGACTGGCGCTGGGTCAGCGTGCGGCCAGCCACATCCTTTTGGGCAATCAGGCGAGCCAGCGCCACATAGCTGCGCGCCACCTGGGCCGCGAGCTGGTTGGCGGCGGCGGCACTGTCGGCCTGGGCGGCACGGGCCTGGCCCAGGGCGGCCTGCAGGTCGGCGGCATGGCGGCCAAAGAAATCCGGTGTCCAGCTCAGGCCGGCCTGCAGGTTGCCGGTGTTGTAGGTATGGCCGGCAATGGGTGCGGGCACCAGGCCGTTGGCGCTGTAGTGCTGGCGCGTGGCGTCGACGCCGAGCGTGCCGCGCACATCGGTGGCCGTGCTGGTGGCCGTGGCCAGGGCGGCAGCCTTGTCGAAGCGGGCGCGGCTCATGGCCAGGCTGGGGCTGCCCTGCAGCGCCTGGGCGATCAGCGCATCCAGCTGGGCATCGCCCAGCGACTTCCACCAATCGGCGGCGGGCAGGCTGGTATTGGAGCCTGTCTCGGACTGGGCCGTCAGACCCAGGTCGGAGGCGCCCAGCCGGGCCAGCGGCTCATGGGCCGGGCCCTGGGAAGCACAACCGGCCAGGGCCAGCGCGGCGCACAGGGTGGCCGCTGCGGCGGCCACGCGGCGGGGCGCGGCGGACACGGAAACAAAGGATTTGGGCATGGTGGTCTGCCTGTTGGGGGTCAAGAATCAGGAAATCGGAAACCGGGGCGGGAAAAGGGCGCTGGCGCTGTCAGCCGACAGGCGTGGCAGGCGCAGGGGCCGGCGGCGCAGCCTCCGGCGCGCGCATCGCATCGCCATTGGTCAGCAGGCGGCGAAGCATGTCCAGCAGCTGGCGCGACTCGTCATGGCTGAAGCCGGCCATGTGGGCATTCATCACGCTGGACAGCACCTGCGGCACCTTGGCCGCCATGGCACGGCCTTCATCGGTCAGCACCAGCTTGACCACGCGCCGGTCCACCGTGGAGCGCTCGCGCCGCAGCATGCCCTTGGATTCGAGCCGATCAAGCGCCCGCGTGATGGAGGCCGGGTCCAGCCCCAGGTCACGCGCCATGCCGGCATTCGTGGCGTCGCTGCACAGCAGCAGCTTGTACAGCGGCAGCCACTGCACATAGGTCAGCTCATGCTCGGCCAACTGCGCATCGGCCTGCTGGAGGATGGAGCTGAGCACCTTGCGCATGAGGAACCCCACGCTCTCGAAGGGCGTGTAGCTGCCTGGGCTGTAGAAGTCCGAGGGCTGCAGGCCGTTGGGCAGGGGAGGCTGGGTCATGGTGTCTGCGGGTGAAATAATTGACTGCGCAATGATTGTTGCGGCAATTATTGCAGAAACACCGGTTGACCGTGTGACGCGAGGGTGCCGGGGACGGTATCAGGGTTATCCAGATCCGCCGGTGGCTTTCAGCTCCCCAGATCCGCCACGGGCCGCCTTCAAGCTCACTTGTCCTGGGCCACCGCATGTCCCTTCTCCAGCCTTGCTACGGCCTCACGGTAGGCGGGGCTGGCGCGCAGTTGCTGGTAGCGCTCCAGGCCGCGCTGGTATTCGGTGGAGCGGACATCGATCTCGCGGTCCGAGACATAGGTGAGTCCGGCGCGGTGCCACATTTCCAGGTCGGCCAGCACCTGGGCTCGGCTGAGGTCGGTAGGGGCAGCAGTGGAGGAGGGCGTGGCGTCCTGGGCGAGGGCGGTGCCTGCCAGGCCCAGGCTGAGGGCGGTCAGGGCGATGAAGCGGTTGAAGTGGGAAGTGCGCATGGGGAACCTTTCAGGTGAAGCGAAGTGATGAGGGCTTCATGGTCCCGCCGCCGCCCTGGACGGCACAGCCGTTTGCGACGCACTGCAGCATGGCGGGAGCCAATGGCTGTTGGGTTTCGTGAAATGTCAGGAGGGAAGTCGCGGCCGTCCGAGGAGCGCCACCAGCCATGGAAATGGGTTGAGCGGCGCTTGTGCAGCGCTTGTGCGGCAGATTATTTCCAGTTGCTCGAATAGATCGGCATAAACGGCCGTTATATGGCTGGTGGAAGCATGAATCGGCAGCAAATTCCAGCGGCGCAGGCCGACAATCGCCGCTCTCCATGTCTTCATCCATTCCACTTTCCCCCGCTGCCGTTTCGGCAGATTCCGTCTCCCGCAGTTCCGAGGCCTTTCGCGGCTTCAGGGATGCGATTCCCGTGATGCTGGGTTTCGTGCCCTTTGCCCTGGTGCTGGGCGCCCAGGCCGTGCAAAAGGGGCTGGCACCGCTGGAGGTTCCTCTCATGACCGGGATGAACTTCGGCGGCGGCTCGGAGTTCACGGCCATACGGCTGTGGACCTCGCCGCCGCATGCGCTGCTGATCGTCGCCATGTCCTTCCTGGTCAATTGCCGGCACATCCTGATGGGGGCGGCACTGGCGCCCTATCTGCGCCATCTGCCCAGGCGCCGTGCGCTGCCGGCCCTGTTCTTCATGTGCGACGAAAGCTGGGCGCTGGCCCTGGCAGACGCGCAGCGCAGTGCCGCCCGGCGCCTGAGCCTGCCTTACTACATGGGCGTGTCGGCAGGCTTGTACATGGCATGGGTGTCGTGCACGGCGGCCGGTGCGTTTCTGGGGCCGCGCATTGGCGACCTGGAGCAGTACGGCTTCGACATGGCGTTCACCGCCGTGTTTCTGGTGCTGCTGCGCGGCATGTGGAAGGGCGTCAGGCCTTGCCGGCCCTGGCTGGTGAGCCTGCTGACGGCGGCCCTGGTCTACAAGCTGGTGCCTGGCGCCTGGTACGTGGCGGCCGGCGCCGTTTCGGGCCTGGTCTGCGCGGCCTTGCTGGCGCCCAGGAGCTGAGCGATGGAAGCCACAACCTTGCTGACGCTGGTGCTCATGGCGTGCAGCACGTATTTCACGCGGGTGATCGGCTACCTGCTGCTGCGCGGGCGCACGCTGAGCCCGCGCATGCAGTACGTGATGGAAAGCCTGCCGGGCTGCGTGCTGATCTCGGTGATTGCCCCGGCGTTTGTGTCCGAGCGGCCGGCCGATCTGCTGGCCCTGGTGGTGACGCTGGTGGCCGCGAGCCGGCTGCCCATTCTGCCGACGGTGCTGATCGGCATTGCATCGGCGGGAGCGCTGCGGCATTGGCTGGGGTGACTACTGGCGGGGCAGGCGTGTTTTCGGCCTTCAGTTTGTGCGGCGGTGGACGATGTATGAGGCATGCAAGTCTCATCCTCCACATCGGCTTCCGCCTCGGGAGCCGCTTCATCCTCCGGCGGCAATGACATCGTTGCGTTGCAGCGCAAGCTCAAGGAGCTGCAGCAGGCGCTCAAGGAAGTGTCTTCCGAGAACATCGACGCCAAGGCCAAGCAGACGAAGGCCAAGCTGCTGCAGTCGCAGATCATGATGGTGCAAAGCCAGATCGAGGCGCTCATGCGCGCCAGGCAGCAGGCCCAGATCGACAAGCAGCGCGAGCAGCAGCAGGCGGCCGAAGCCAAGTCGCCTTCCCAGCCGAAGAGCAACAAGGCGCCCGGACTGGGTGGCGTGGTCGACGTCTACGTGTGAATGGAAATGGCTCGTGCTTTCACGGGCCATTTTTTTGACGATATCAATGTAACTTACATGAATGGATTGGCCGTGCCTTGGATGGGTTGGCCTGGCAACGGGGTTGAGGGCAGGGGCTGGGCATCCGCACTGTGGCGTGTGTCTTTACACATCCCGCGGAACTTATTGAGTTTTGTCTCTCAAGAAACCGGCCACCGCTACCGATAAGGCAGCTAATGTGACTGCCTGGATGCGATAGCGATGGCCTATACCGACGGCAGCACTGGGCCAGAGGTTCTGCGATGAAAAAACTCAGCGATGTGCGTATCGGTACCCGGCTTACAGCCGTCTTTCTTGTCCTGCTGGTCTGCCTGATGGCCGTAGGTGGCGTCGGCGCAAGGGCGCTGGGCCATGTGTTTTCGGGCACGGAGACCCTGTACCAGGACCGTGTGGTTCCACTCAAGCAGCTCAAGCAGATTGCGGATGCCTATGCCGTCAACGTCATAGACACGGTCAATAAAGCCAATGCGGGCCTGATCACGGCACAGGAGGCATCGGCCAGCATCTCGGGCACGCTGCCCGCGATCGAGGCCGCCTGGCGCAGCTACTCGTCCACCCAGCTCACAGCGCAGGAGGCCGTGCTGGCCAAGCAGGCCCAGGCACTGTTCGCGCCTGCCAACCAGAGCATCGACAAACTGCTGCAGCGCCTCAAGCAGCTGGACGGCAAGAAGGCCGGCAGCCTGGATGAGTTCGACGGCGCGCTGTATGCCAGCATCGACCCCATCAGCGCCAAGATCGGCGAGTTGGTCGAGCTGCAGCTCAAGACGTCGGAGGATGTCTATGGGGACTCCAGGGAGGTTTTTGCGCGGTCGCAGATGCTGATCTACGGTTTTGTGGCGGCTGCCGTCATCCTGGCCGTGGCCCTGGGCTACATGGTCACGCGCTCCATCACGGTGCCCTTGAAGTCGGCCGTGGAAGTGGCCCGGCACATCGAGCAGGGCGACCTGGCTTCGGAAATCCAGGCCACTGGGCGTGACGAGGTCGGCGACTTGCTGCGCTCCATGAGCGCCATGCGCGAGTCGCTGGCAAACATCGTTGGCGATGTGCGGCGCGGCGTGGAGTCGGTGACCACGGCGTCCAGCCAGATCGCTGCCGGCAACCAGGATTTGAGCAGCCGCACCGAGCACCAGGCCTCCAGCCTGCAGGAGACGGCGGCGTCGATGGAGCAGCTGGCCGGCAACGTGGGCCAGAGTTCCGAGAACGCGCGGCAGGCCAGCGCCCTGGCCGTGCGTGCCAAGGAGGTGGCCGGCGTGGGCGGCGGCGCAGTCGCCAGGGTCATCGGCACCATGGACGAAATCTCGGCCAGCAGCGGAAAGATTGCCGAGATCACGGGCGTGATCGACTCCATTGCCTTCCAGACCAATATCCTGGCGCTCAATGCAGCGGTGGAGGCCGCGCGGGCTGGCGAGCAGGGCAGGGGCTTTGCCGTGGTGGCTGGGGAAGTGCGCTCCCTGGCCCAGCGCAGCGCCGCAGCGGCGCGGGAGATCAAGGCACTGATCACGGCATCCACCGACAAGGTGCGAACGGGCGGCAACCAGGTCCGGGAAGCAGGCAAGGCCATGGATGCCATTGAAGCCCAGGTGAGCGAGGTAGCGTCGCTGATCGAGGCCATCTCTGCCTCCAGCGTGGAGCAAAGCGGTGGCCTGGGGCAGATCACCCAGGCCGTCTCCCAGATGGACCAGGTCACGCAACAGAATGCCGCCTTGGTGGAAGAGTCGGCAGCCGCTGCAGCCAGCCTGGAACGGCAGGCGCGGGTGCTTGCACAGGCGGTGGCCACGTTCCAGATCAGCTCGGCGAAGGAGATCGGCATGGCGAGCCCTGGCCTGACATTGGCAGCTGCTTGACGCAGACCCGGGAAGAGCGTGCGCAGTGCGCTCTTCCTTTCTTTTGATCAATTCAATGTAACTTACATAAATTGAATCGATATCAAAAATAAAAAAAGCCGCCGTTTTGAGCGGCGGCTGCTTATCAGGAACAGGGGGTCAGCCCGCGCTGCTGCGGCCTTGCCAGCGCTCGGCAGGCTTGCTGTACATGGCGGCGATCTGCGACTCGAACCGCGTCATGAGGTTGTTGCGCTTGAGCTTCAGCGTAGGCGTCATCAGCCCGTTTTCTATGGTCCAGGGCTCCAGCTCCAGATGCACGGCGCGTGGCACGGCATAGCGGGCAAAGCTGGCCACCTGTTTTTCGATGCGTGCCAGTGCCTCGCGTTCGGCGGCGGAGTGGTTCAGGCTCTTGGGGTCTTCGGGATCCAGGCCCAGGCGCCGGGCCATGGTCTGCCATTCGCCGCGCTCGATGACGGCCACGGCGGCGATGAAAGGGCGGTCTTCGCCCACGACAAAGACCTGGGTGAAGAACGGGTCGCCGGTAATGGCCAGCTCCAGGTCGGCCGGTGGAATCTTCTCGCCGGTGGAGGTGACGATGATTTCCTTGATGCGTCCCTGTATGCGCACGCGCCCGTCCTCGATCACCGCCTGGTCGCCCGTGCGCAGCCAGCCGTCGTCGGTGAAGGTCTTGGCGGTGTCTTCGGGGCGCTCCCAATAGCCGCGCATCACGCAGGGGCCACGCACCTGCAGCTCCCGGTTCTCGCCAATCCGCACCTCCACGCCGGGCAAGGCGTGGCCCACGGTGGCGGGGTGGTTGTCCTCCAGCGTGTTGGCACAGACCACGGGCGAGGTTTCCGTCATTCCATAGCCCTGGATCAGCGGCAGGCCCAAGCCCAGAAAACAGCGCGCAATCGTCGGCGACAGCGGCGCGCCGCCACTGACGGCCACGCGCACGCGGCCACCGAACTGGGCCAGCAGCGGCTTGGCCACTAGGTGGTTGAGCACCGGCCAGGGCAGCCATTGCATCCAGCCCGGCACTTCGGGCTGGGGCGCTTGCGCATCGGCAATGCCTTGTGTTTCACAAAAGCGCTGCCAGCCCCTGGCCTGGGCCAGCTCGAACAGCTGGGCCTTGAGCGGTGCACGGGCCAGCGTCTCCATGACCTTGGCGTGCACGCGCTCGTAAATGCGTGGTACGGACACCAGCACCGTGGGGCGCTGGGTCTTGAGATCCTCGGCCAGCTGGGCCACCGAGCGCGCATAGGCCACGCAGGCGCCCACGGCCAGCGCCAGGTAGTAGCCAGCCGTGCGCTCGAAGGTGTGCGACAGCGGCAGGAAGGAGAGGAAAACATCGTCGCTGCGAGGCTGCAGCCGCTGCATCACGGCCTGCACGTTGGAGACCACGTTGCGGTGCGTGAGCATCACGCCCTTGGGCTTGCCCGTGGTGCCCGAGGTGTAGACCACGGCGGCCAGGTCCTCGGCAGAAGGAGGCGGGGGCAGGGGGACTGCGCCGCCTTCAGCGAGCCATTGGGCCAGCGGCTGCACGGGGATCTGGCGAAGTGCCTCCAGGACGGCGGCATCGCCTTCGGTTTCAGGCTCTGCGGCGCGGGAAGCCGGCTTGGCCGACGCCACGACCACCTTGCGCAGCGCGGGCAGGGCCTGGCCTGTGGCGCAGATCTTGTCCCAAGTGGATTGCTGTGCCACGAACAGCATGGACACCTGGGCGTTGGCCAGGATGTAGGCAATGCTGCCCGCGTTGTCTATGGCGTGCAGCGGCACGGGCACATGGCCGCAGCGCAGGCTGGCCAGGTCGATGGACATGGCGTCCAGTCCGTTGGGCAGCAGGATGGCGATGCGCGATCCTGCCGGCAGCTGCTGCGCGGCGAGCGCCTGCGCCCAGAGGGCCACGCGCTCGCCGGCCTGTGCCCAGTTCAGGGTCTTCCAGCTGCGCACATCCTCGTCATAGGCCCGGTAGGCCTCGCCTGCGGGCGTCTGCTGCACGCGCAGGGCCAGCATTTCCACCAGGGTGGAGGCCGTGGCCATGCTGGCATCGGCTGGCAGGCTCATGGCCAGGGAAGGGGCGCGGGCTGGGTCTTGGATGCTCATGCGAGGAGGGTGCAGGCCGAAGTGGATGTAGCCGCCGATGATAGCCGGGGCTTTCCGCAGGCCCTGGCGTCAGCTTCGGACATGAGAGGGCGCGGCGCACGCGTTTATGCTGCACTGCAGCGTTTTCGGGTGTCCACTCTGAAACCAACCAGGAGCCGCATGTCTGCCTACGTCGCCACCGTTGCACACCGGGCCCGATTCCAGACGGGGCGGCCGCCTGCGCGTCATGGCCGCGCCAGAGGGTGCCGGCTGTGCAAGAGCGCCGAACGGCAGGCTTCAGGACGCCGCAGCCAGGCCGTTCTGAAAATGCTGACGCATGGCCTGGGCCGCTGCAGCGCCATCGCGGCGCAGCAGGGCCTGCATGACGGTCTCGTGCTCGGCCAGCGAATCCTCGATGCGGCCCTGCTTGAACAGCGACTTGTGGCGGTTGAGCTTCATCACCTTGCGCAGGTCGGCCACCAGCTGGTTGCGCCAGCGGTTGTCGGCAATCTGCAGCAGCTGCATGTGAAAGCTTTCGTTGAGTTCGAAGAAGCGGTCTGCATCGCGCGTCTGCGCCTTGAGTTCCTCGTGGGTCTGCTGCAGGGCGGCAAGCTCTTCGTCGCTGCCCGATTCGGCCACCACCTGAACGGCATCGGATTCCAGCAGGCTCAGCAGGTGATAGACATCGGCAATGTCCTTGGACGACACCTCGGTCACATAGGCGCCACGGCGCACCTTCATGGTGACCAGGCCCTCGGCGGCCAGCACCTTCAGGGCCTCGCGCAGCGGGGTGCGGCTGATGCCGTATTCCTCGGCAATCTTCAGTTCGTCGATCCAGTCACCGGGCGCCAGCTCGTGCTCGAAGATGCGCAGGCGCAGCTTCTCTGCAACCTGTTCGTAGAGAGCGCGGGGAGTGAGGGTGTTTGTCGACATGTGGCCCGGATTGTATCGGCAAAGATATTTTGAATGAATAATTATGAATGATGTAAACTGCGGCAGCTCTGGGGCATGCCCTCAAGGGCACCTGTCATTCACGAGCCTGAGAACATGAGACAAGACCATCCGACAGCGCAGAACGGCCAGGAATTCGCAACTGCCGACCTGCAGAAATGGGCCCAGGCGGCCGCCAAGGCCGCTCCCGGGGGCGACATCCAGGCACTGCACTGGACCACGCCCGACGGCATCGACGTCAAGCCGCTGTACACGGCGGCAGACACGGCCAACCTGCCCCATACGGATAGCCTGCCAGGCTTCGAGCCCTACATCCGCGGCCCGCAGGCCACCATGTACGCGGGCCGGCCCTGGACCATTCGCCAGTACGCGGGCTTTTCCACGGCCGAGGAGTCCAACGCCTTCTACCGCAAGGCGCTGGCCGCCGGCGGGCAGGGCGTGTCTGTGGCCTTCGACCTGGCTACGCACCGGGGCTACGACAGCGACCATCCGCGTGTGACGGGCGACGTGGGCAAGGCCGGCGTGGCCATCGATTCGGTCGAGGACATGAAGGTGCTGTTCGACCAGATCCCGCTGGACAAGATCAGCGTGTCCATGACCATGAACGGCGCCGTGCTGCCCGTGCTGGCCGGCTACGTGGTGGCGGCCGAGGAGCAGGGCGTGGCCCAGGACCAGCTGTCGGGGACCATACAGAACGACATCCTCAAGGAGTTCATGGTCCGCAACACCTATATCTACCCGCCCCAGCCGTCGATGCGCATCATCGGCGACATCATCGAGTACACGAGCAGGAACATGCCCAAGTTCAACTCGATCTCGATCTCGGGTTACCACATGCAGGAGGCGGGCGCCAACCAGGCGCTGGAACTGGCCTTCACGCTGGCCGACGGCAAGGAGTACGTCAAGACCGCCACGGCCAAGGGAATGGATGTGGACGATTTCGCGGGCCGGCTGTCCTTCTTCTGGGCCATCGGCATGAATTTCTACCTGGAGATCGCCAAGATGCGCGCGGCCCGCCTGCTGTGGTGCCGCATCATGAAGGGCTTCGGCGCCAAGAAGGCCAAGAGCCTGATGCTGCGCACGCACTGCCAGACTTCGGGCTGGTCGCTGACCGAGCAGGACCCCTACAACAACGTGGTGCGCACCACCATCGAGGCCATGGCCGCCGTCTTCGGCGGCACGCAGAGCCTGCACACCAACAGTTTCGACGAAGCCATTGCGTTGCCCACCGAGTTCTCGGCTCGCATTGCGCGCAACACGCAGCTGATCATCCAGGAAGAGACCCACATCACCAATGTGATCGACCCCTGGGCCGGCAGCTACATGATGGAAAAGCTGACCCAGGACATGGCCGACGCCGCCTGGAAGATCATCGAGGAGGTCGAGGCCATGGGCGGCATGACCGCCGCCGTGGATTCGGGATGGGCCAAGCTCAAGATCGAGGCCGCCGCCGCCGAGAAGCAGGCGCGCATCGACTCGGGCAAGGATGTCATCGTCGGCGTCAACAAGTACAAGCTGGCCAAGGAAGACGCCATCGACATCCTCGAGGTGGACAACGTCAAGGTGCGCGACAGCCAGATCGCACGCCTGAACCAGATCAAGGCCAGCCGCGATGCGGCCAAGGTCGAGGCCGCCCTGCAGGCGCTGACCCAGGCCGCCGAAAGCGGCGAGGGCAACCTGCTGGACCTGGCCATCCAGGCCGTGCGCCTGCGCGCCACGGTGGGCGAGGTCTCGGACGCTCTGGAGAAGGTTTTCGGGCGCCACCGCGCCGATACGCAGAAGGTGACCGGCGTGTATGCAGCAGCCTACGACTCGGCCGAGGGCTGGGAAAAGCTCAAGGGCGAGATAGATGCATCGTCCGAGCAGTTGGGCCGACGCCCGCGCGTGATGATCGCCAAGCTCGGCCAGGACGGCCATGACCGCGGCGCCAAGGTGGTGGCCACGGCCTTTGCCGACCTGGGCTTCGACGTGGACATGGGCCCGCTGTTCCAGACGCCCGAGGAATGCGCGCGCCAGGCCATCGAGAACGACGTGCACGCCGTGGGCGTGTCCACGCTGGCGGCCGGCCACAAGACCCTGGTGCCGGCCATCATCGAGGAGCTGCGCCGCCAGGGCGCGGACGACATCATCGTCTTCGTGGGCGGCGTGATTCCCGCGCAGGACTACGACTTCCTCTACAACGCCGGCGTCAAGGGCGTCTATGGTCCGGGCACCCCCATTCCGGCCAGCGCCAAGGATGTGCTCGAACAGATCCGCCAGGCCAACAGCCTCTGAGCCCGCCGCAGTGACTCCCGAGCAAATGCAAGACGGCATCCTGAACGGCAACCCCGCCGTTCAGCGCCGGGCCATGGCCAAGGCCATCACCCTGCTGGAATCCACGCGCGCCGACCACCGTGCGGCGGCCGATGTGCTGCTCACGGCCCTGCTGCCGCATACGGGCGGGTCTTTCCGCCTGGGCATCAGCGGCGTGCCGGGCGTGGGCAAGAGCACCTTCATCGAAACGCTGGGCCTGTTCCTCATCGCACGCGGCCTGCGGGTGGCGGTGCTGGCCATCGACCCCTCATCCACCGTGTCGGGCGGCTCCATCCTTGGCGACAAGACGCGCATGGAGCAGTTGTCCGTCCACCTGGACGCCTACATCCGCCCCAGCCCCAGCAGCGGCACCCTGGGCGGCGTGGCCGAGAAAACCCGCGAGGCCATGCTGGTCTGCGAGGCGGCTGGCTACGATGTGGTCATCGTCGAGACCGTGGGCGTGGGCCAGAGCGAGATCGCCGTGCAGGGCATGTGCGACATGTTCTGCCTGCTGCAACTGCCCAATGCGGGCGATGACCTGCAGGCCATCAAGAAGGGCGTGATGGAGCTGGCCGACCTGGTCGTCATCAACAAGGCCGACATCGATCCCCATGCCGCCACGCGCGCGCAGGCCCAGATCACCTCCAGCCTGCGCCTGCTGGGCATGCACGGCAATCCCGAGCACGCCCACCACGACGAGCGCCTGTGGCAGCCCAGGGTCATCACCATCAGCGCGCTCAAGCAAGAGGGCGTTGACGGCTTCTGGAGCGCGGTGGAGGAGTTCCGCCGCCTGCAGCAGGCCAACGGCCGCCTGGCGCTGCGCCGCGAACGCCAGGCCCTGTCCTGGATGTGGGAGCGCATCGACTCCGGCCTCAAGCAGGCCTTCCGGCAGCATCCGCAGGTGCGGGCGCTGCTGCCCCAACTGCAGGCCGACGTGGCAGCAGGGCGGATCGCGGCCAGCACGGCCGCCAGAAACCTGCTGCAGGCGCAGGCCGGGCCCGCAATGGCGCCGGCTTCAGCGCCAGCGGCAGCACCCGCCGCAGCGCCGCAGTGACCGCAGACAAGACAACACCAGCAACCCGTACCGTTAGACGTTAGAGGAATCGCAGCATGCAAGACATCCTGGATCAACTGGAGACAAAGCGCGAACAGGCCCGCCTGGGTGGCGGCCAAAAGCGCATAGACGCACAGCACAAGAAGGGCAAGCTCACGGCGCGAGAGCGCATCGAGCTGCTGCTGGACGACGGCACCTTCGAGGAATGGGACATGTTCGTCGAGCACCGCTGCACCGACTTCGGCATGGAAAACAGCAAGATCCCCGGCGACGGCGTGGTCACCGGCTACGGCATGATCAACGGTCGCCTGGTCTTCGTCTTCAGCCAGGACTTCACCGTCTTCGGCGGCGCGCTGTCCGAGACCCATGCCGAGAAGATCTGCAAGATCATGGACCAGGCCATGAAGGTCGGCGCCCCCGTGATCGGCCTCAACGACTCGGGCGGCGCCCGCATCCAGGAAGGCGTGGCCTCCCTGGGCGGCTATGCCGACGTGTTCCAGAAGAACGTGCTGGCCAGCGGCGTGGTGCCGCAGATCTCCATGATCATGGGCCCCTGCGCGGGCGGCGCCGTGTATTCGCCCGCCATGACGGACTTCATCTTCATGGTCAAGGACAGCAGCTACATGTTCGTCACCGGCCCCGAGGTCGTGAAGACCGTGACGCACGAGGAGGTCACGGCCGAGGAGCTGGGCGGCGCCATCACCCACACCACGCGCAGCGGCGTGGCCGACATGGCCTTCGACAACGATGTGGAGGCGCTGATGATGCTGCGCCGCCTCTACAACTACCTGCCGCTGAACAACCGCGAGAAGGCGCCCGTGCGCTACACCTCGGACCCCGTGGACCGCGCCGACAAGTCGCTGGACACCCTGGTGCCCGACAACGCCAACAAGCCCTACGACATGAAGGAGCTGATCCTCAAGACCGTGGACGACGGCGACTTCTTCGAGCTGCAGCCCGACTACGCCAGGAACATCATCACCGGCTTCGCGCGCATGGACGGGCAGACCGTGGGCATCGTCGCCAACCAGCCCCTGGTGCTGGCCGGCTGCCTGGACATCAAGAGCTCCATCAAGGCCGCGCGCTTCGTGCGTTTCTGCGATGCCTTCAACATCCCCGTGGTCACCTTCGTGGACGTGCCCGGCTTCATGCCCGGCACCAGCCAGGAGTACGGCGGCATCATCAAGCACGGCGCCAAGCTGCTGTACGCCTATGCCGAGGCCACGGTGCCGAAAATCACCGTCATCACGCGCAAGGCCTACGGCGGCGCCTATGACGTGATGGCCTCCAAGCACCTGCGCGGCGACGTCAACTTGGCCTGGCCCCATGCCGAGATCGCCGTGATGGGCGCCAAGGGCGCCGTGGAGATCATCTTCCGCGAGGACAAGAACGACCCAGCCAAGCTGGCAGCGCGCGAGGCCGAGTACAAGGCCCGTTTCGCCAACCCCTTCGTGGCAGGCGCGCGCGGCTTCATCGACGATGTGATCCAGCCGCATGAGACGCGCAAGCGCATCTGCCGCTCGCTGCAGATGCTCAAGAACAAGCAGCTGGAAAATCCGTGGCGCAAGCATGGAAACATTCCTCTGTGACCAGGCCCTGATATCAAAGATCGAATCCAGAAAAAACAGGCTGCGAAGATGTTCAAGAAGATCCTGATTGCCAACCGCGGCGAGATTGCCTGCCGCGTCATCGCCACCGCCCGCAAGATGGGCATACAGACCGTGGCGGTGTACTCCGATGCGGACCGCGAGGCACGCCACGTCAAGCTGGCCGACGAGGCCGTGCACATCGGCGCCGCGCCGAGCCGCGAGTCCTACCTGCAGGCCGACCGCATCATTGCCGCCTGCAAGCAGACCGGCGCCCAGGCCGTGCACCCGGGCTACGGCTTCCTGTCCGAGAACGAGGCCTTCGCCCGGCGCGTGGAGGAAGAGGGCATCACCTTCATCGGCCCCAAGCACGCGGCCATTGCGGCCATGGGCGACAAGATCGCCTCCAAGAAGCTGGCCGACAAGGCCGGCGTGAGCACCATCCCAGGCTACAACGACCCCATTGCCGGCCCCGAGGCCGCCGTGGAAATCGCCAAGGGCATTGGCTACCCCGTGATGATCAAGGCCAGCGCCGGCGGCGGCGGCAAGGGCCTGCGCGTGGCCTACAACGACAAGGAAGCCTTCGAGGGCTTTGCCAGCTGCCAGAACGAGGCACGCAACAGCTTTGGCGACGACCGCATCTTTATCGAGAAGTTCGTGCAGGAGCCGCGCCACATCGAGATCCAGGTGCTGGGCGACGGCCACGGCAACGTGATCTACCTGAACGAGCGCGAATGCTCCATCCAGCGCCGGCACCAGAAGGTGATCGAAGAGGCGCCGTCCCCCTTCATCAGCGACGCCACGCGCCGCGCCATGGGCGAGCAGGCCGTGGCCCTGGCCAAGGCCGTGGGCTACCAGAGCGCGGGCACGGTGGAATTCGTGGTCGGCAAGGACCAGGATTTCTACTTCCTGGAAATGAACACCCGCCTGCAGGTGGAGCATCCGGTGACCGAGTGCATCACCGGCCTGGACCTGGTCGAGCAGATGATCCGCGTGGCCGCTGGCGAGAAGCTGGCCATCGCGCAGGAAGACGTCAAGCGCAATGGCTGGGCCATCGAGTGCCGCATCAACGCCGAGGACCCGTTCCGCAACTTCCTGCCCTCCACGGGCCGCCTGGTGCGCTTTGCGCCGCCCGAGCAGACCATGTGGCAGGCCGACACCGGCCACCTGCACGGCGTGCGCGTGGATACGGGCGTCTATGAGGGCGGCGAAATTCCGATGTTCTACGACTCGATGATCGCCAAGCTCATCGTGCACGGCAGCGACCGCAACGACGCCATCGCCAAGATGCGCGAGGCGCTCAATGCCTTCGTGATCCGGGGCATCAGCTCCAACATCCCGTTCCAGGCCGCGCTGCTGGCTCATCCCAAGTTCAAGAGCGGCGACTTCAACACCGGCTTCATCGCCGAGCACTACTCCCACGGCTTCCACGCCGAGGACGTGCCTCACAGCGACCCGGACTTCCTGGTCGCCCTGGCCGGCCACATGAACCGCCGCTACCGCGCGCGCGCCGCCACCATCAGCGGCCAGATGCGGGGGCACGAGCTCAAGGTCTCGGCCGACTACTGCGTGGTCGTGCTGGGCGCCGAAGGCCAGCACCAGTACCGCGCCGTGCAGGTCTCGGACTTCGACGCCGAAAGCCGCGCCAGCACCGTCACGGTGGATGGCAAGCCCTACACCTTCCGCAGCGAGACCCCCATGCGTGCCATGTGCGTGCAGGGCAGCTGCAACGGCAAGCCCTTCACGGCCCAGGTCGAGCGCGGCACGGCCCGAAACCCGCTGGCCCTGCGCGTCATCCACAACGGCACGCAGATCGACGCCCTGGTGCTCTCGCCGCGCGGCGGCGAACTGCACCGCCTCATGCCCTACAAGGCGCCGCCGGATCTGTCCAGGTTCCTGCTGTCGCCCATGCCGGGCCTGCTGGTGGACGTGGCCGTGCAGCCGGGCCAGAAGGTGCAGGCGGGCGAGAAGCTGGCGGTGATCGAGGCCATGAAGATGGAGAACATCCTGTTCGCCTCGCAGGACGGCGTGGTCGGCAAGATCAGCGCCAGCAAGGGCGATTCGCTGGCCGTGGACGATGTGATCCTGGAATTCGAGTGATTCCTGCGCCGCGGGGCGGGGCGGTGGCATGCATGAGGCATGTCGCCGGCCGCCCGGCGTTGCTGTTCCGACTCAGGTGCAATAAATTCTTACTAAATCCGAGGCGCTCGCTTTAGAATTTGTAAAAAGATGTGTCACTCTCCAGGACCGGCATGAACCTCAATTCCAAGGCAGCTCAAAGAGAGATCGACGAGCGCACCAACCTCACCAGCAACAACAAGTTCGAGCTGCTGCTGTTCCGGCTGGGCAGCGACTCCGGCCTGGGCCAGTCCGAGCTGTTCGGGATCAATGTGTTCAAGGTTCGCGAAATCGTGGCCATGCCGCACATCACGCCCATCGCGGGGGGCACGGCCCATTCGCTGGGTGTGGCAAACCTGCGCGGGCAGGTGATCCCGGTGCTGAATCTTCCCGCCATCATGGGCTGCAAGCCCCAGACCGGCCTGAACATCATGCTGGTCACCGAATATGCGCGCACCACCCAGGCATTCGCGGTGGAGTCCGTCGAGGACATCGTGCGCCTGGACTGGAAGCAGGTGCTGTCGGCCGAGGCCAGCGGCACCGGCGGCAAGCTGGTCACCAGCATCGCCCGCCTGGATGGCGACACCGACAACTCGCGCCTGGCCCAGGTGCTGGATGTGGAGGCCATCCTGCAATTGGTGTCTCCCACCGACGCCCAGGAAATCACGCCGGAAAAAGTGGGCGCCAGGCTCAAGCTCAAGCCCGGCGCCATCGTGCTGGCCGCCGATGATTCCTTCGTGGCGCGCTCGCTGATCGAGAAGGAGCTCAAGGTCCTGCAGGCACCGTATGAAATGCTCAAGTCCGGCAAGGAGGCCTGGGACCGCCTCAACGCCATTGCCGACAGTGCTCAGGCAGAGGGCCTGACGGTGGCCGACAAGGTCGCCCTGGTGCTGACCGACCTGGAGATGCCCGAGATGGACGGCTTCACGCTTACCCGCCACATCAAGCAGGACGCGCGCTTCCATTCCATTCCCGTGCTCATCCATTCCTCGCTGTCCGGATCGGCCAACGAAGACCATGTGCGCAGCGTTGGCGCGGACGGCTACGTGGCCAAGTTCGCGGCAGAGGATCTGGCCGAGACCCTGCGCCGCCTGCTGCCGGGCTGATGGCCACGGAGGAGGGCGCACAAAGCCCTCTTCGCTTCAACTGCTCTGCCGCACCACCAGTTCGTAGCCCAGATCCACGCTGGGCGGCTCCACGGCCTCCCCACGCATCAGCTGCAGCAGCATGCGCGCACCTTCGGTGCCGATATGGCCGCGCGGCGTGCGGATGGTGGTCAGCGGCGGCACCATCTGGTCGCTGCCGGGCAGGTCGTTGAAGCCTGCGATGGCGATCTGCTCGGGCACGCGTATCCCCCGGCGCAGAGCCTCCAGCAGCGCACCCTGGGCGATGTCGTCGTTGCAGAAGAACAGGGCATCGACGGCAGGGTCCAGGCGCAGGGCCGCGTCGAGCAGCTCGGCGCCCAGCGCCATTGACGTGGGGCGGGGCCAGAGCAGTTCCAGGGCGGGGTCATGCAGGCCCGCCGCCTGCAGGGCATGGCGGTAGCCCGCGGCGCGCTGCATCACGCGGGCATCGAGCTGGCCTGCGCAAAAGGCAATGCGCCTGTGCCCGCGCTCCATCAAGTGCCGCGTGATGGCGGATCCGGCCTCGGCCTGCGAAAAGCCCACGCTGGGCGCACCAGGCTCGCCGCCCAGTTCCATCAGGTGCACGCAGGGAACCTTGCTGGCCTGCACCAGTTCACGCGCAGCGGGGCTGCGGTCGAAACCCGTGAGCAGCAGGCCGGCCGGGCGCATGGGCAGGTAGGTGCGCAGCAGCTGTTCTTCTTCGGCCCGGTCGTAGTGGGTCACGCCGATCAGCGCGTGGTAGCCCGCGCAGAACAGCACCTTGTGGACCGCCTCGATCAGGTCCACGAACAGGGTGTTGGACAGCATGGGCACCAGCACCAGCACCTGGGCGCTTTTCTGCGAGGCCAGGGCGCGAGCGGCGGGGTCGGGCACGTAGCCCATCTGTGCGGCGGCCGTGCGGATTTTCTCGACCAGGGCCGGGTCCACGCGGCGCTCGCCGCGCAGGGCGCGCGAGACCGTCATGGGGCTGACGCCAGCGGCCTGTGCCACATCGCTGAGCGTGATGCGCCCGCTGGCCCGCGAGGAGCGTGCGCGGCCCGTGGCGGGCAGGACCGGGCCGGAAACATCGGCGGAGGGCGATTCTGGGGAGGCAGGCGGAATCTGACGGGCCAAGGGATTGTCCTAGGTCTGGGGCGGGAGTGTTGAAGATTATGATAGCGCTATCCCAATCATTCGAAGGCCCTTGCTCCTGCGTGTAAACCCGGACTAAGGCCTCTGAAGCACACCGAAATCCAAGGCAGACCCTGGTCTGCCAATTTTTGCAAGAATATGGATAGCGCTATCCCAACAACCACCGAGGCCGCCCCCGCAGACACCCGCCCACGGGCGCTGGTCGTCATGGGCGTTTCCGGCTGCGGCAAGTCCAGCGTGGGGCAGGCCCTGGCCGATGCCCTGGGCTGGACCCTGCACGAGGGCGATGCCCACCATGCCGAGGAAAGCATCCGCAAGATGCAGGCCGGCATCCCCCTGACCGACGACGACCGCAGCGGCTGGCTGGACCGGCTGGCCCAGCTGCTGGCCCAGGCCATGCCGGGGCAGGGCGTGGTGCTGACCTGCTCGGCCCTCAAGCGCAAGTACCGCGACCGGCTGCGTGCCGCCGGCCCGGCCGGTGCCGTGGGCTTCGTGTTCCTGGACCTGAACTACGACACGGCGCTGCAGCGCGTGCAGGAGCGCGCCGGCCACTTCTTCTCGCCCGAGCTGGTGGCCAACCAGTTCGCCACGCTGGAACGCCCTGATGGCGAATGCGCCGTGCTGTCCGTGGACGCCACGCTGCCGCTGACCGACATCGTGCACCGCGCCCAAAGCTGGCAGATCCTGCCCGCGGCGCGGGCCGACACCTTCTCCCAAAACCCATAACGCCAGGAGACAAGCCCCATGCAATCCGATTCCCCCGCAGTCCGGCCCAAGCCGCGCCTGCAGCACTTTGCCGAGGTGCTGATGGTGCTGGCCCTGGCCGGCATGGTCATTGCCGTGTTCATCAACGTGGTGCTGCGCTATGTGTTCCACACCAGCATCGTTTCCTATGAGGAAATCTCGCGCCTGCTCTTCGTCTGGCTGGTGGCCATTGGCGCCATCGTGGCCGCTTTCGAGGGCAGCCACCTGGGCTTCGACCTCGTGACCTCCCGCGTGGGGCCTGGCGCGCGCAAGGCGCTGTTCTGGGTGTCGCAGGCACTGGTCCTGGTCTGCATGGGCCTGCTGCTGTGGGGCTCCTGGGCCCAGGTGGAGGCCGGACTGAACAGCTACAGCACGGTGCTGGGCTACCCGCTGGCCCTGGGCGCCGCGGCCACCCTGGTGCTGGCCGTGGGCCTGCTGGTGGTGACGCTGCGCGACCTGCGCCGCGGCGCGCCGGCAGAAAACCATGCCGAAACGACGGTCGAGTAAGGAGTACGCACCATGGTTGTGACCCTGATCTTTCTGGCCGTGCTAATTGGCGGCATGGTGATCGGCATGCCCATCGCCCAGGCGCTGGTGCTGACCGGCGTGGCGCTGATGTGGCATCTGGACTTCTTCGACTCGCAGCTGCTTGCGCAGAACCTGCAGGCCGGCTTCGACAACTTCCCGCTGCTGGCCGTGCCCTTCTTCATCCTGGCCGGCGAGCTGATGAATGCAGGCGGCCTGTCGCGCCGCATCATCGACCTGGCGCGGGCCTATGTGGGCCATATCCGTGGCGGCCTGGGCTATGTGGCCATTGGCGCGGCGGTGCTGCTGGCGTCCATGAGCGGCTCGGCCATTGCCGATACCGCCGCCCTGGCCACCATCCTGCTGCCCATGATGCGCGACCAGAAGTATCCCGACAGCTACAGCGCAGGCCTGCTCGCCTCGGGCGGCATCATCGCGCCCATCATTCCGCCGTCCATGCCCTTCGTGATCTACGGCGTGACGACCAACACCTCGATCAGCAAGCTGTTCCTGTCGGGCGTGGTGCCGGGCCTGATCATGGGCGTGTTCCTGATCTTTGCCTGGTGGTCCATCGCCCGCAAATACGACCTGTCGCGCGGCGAGCGCATGGCCTGGGGCCCGCGTCTGAAGGCACTGGCCAAGAGCTTCTGGGCCATGATGATGCCCGTCATCATCCTGGGCGGCCTCAAGGGCGGCGTGTTCACGCCCACCGAGGCGGCCGTGGTCGCAGCCGTCTACGCGCTGTTCGTGTCCATGGTGATCTACCGCGAGATGACATGGAGCCGTCTGTACGCCGTGTTCCTGGCCGCCGCCAAGACCACGGCCGTGGTCATGTTCCTGTGCGGCGCCGCCACGGTGACGGCCTACATGATCACCCTGGCGGACCTGCCCAACATGCTGGCCGACAGCTTCTCGGGCCTGCTGGGCAGTCCCGTGCTGTTCATGGCCACGATGATGCTGTTCCTGCTGGTGGTGGGCACGGCCATGGACCTGACGCCAACCATCCTGATCTTCGGCCCTGTGTGCGCGCCGCTGGCCGTCAAGGCCGGCATCGATCCCATCTACTTCGGCTTCATGTTCATCTATGTGGGCTGCATCGGCCTGATCACGCCGCCCGTGGGAACGGTGCAGAACGTGGTGGCCGGCGTGGGCCGGCTGCGCATGGAGACCGTGATCAAGGGCACGAACCCGTTCCTGATGGTCTATGTGCTGCTTGCCGTGCTTTTCGTGATTTTTCCGCAAATCATCCTGGCCCCCCTGCGCTGGATGCATTGATCCCTCACTACAACCCAAGGAGATGAACATGCGTATTCCCTTTGCACTCGCCGGCCTGATGGCCGCCGTCACCACGCTGGCCGCCACGGGCCAGGCCATGGCCCAGGACTTCAAGCCGCGCATCGTGCGCTTCGGCTATGGCCTGGTCGATGAGTCCAACCAGGGCC
>NZ_JAELTK010000273.1:0-317 GCF_016428765.1 Delftia sp. ASV31 | reverse complement strand
CCCCCCCCCCCCCCCCCCCCCCCCCCCCCCCCCCCCCCCCCCCCCCCCCCCCCCCCCCCCCCCCCCCCCCCCCCCCCCCCCCCCCCCCCCCCCCCCCCCCCCCCCCCCCCCCCTTTTTACTGATCCGCCGACCACCGAGATCTACACTGTTCGCATTTCGTCGGCAGCGTCAGATGTGTATAAGAGACAGACCCAGCACTACGCGGCCATGGACTACCCGCCCAGCCACCGGAAGATGGAGCGCGCGGGCATCGTCGGCACGCCGACCTTCTGAAACACGATCACGACACAAGGAGACATGCCATGAACTTTCTCGA
>NZ_JAELTK010000272.1:0-317 GCF_016428765.1 Delftia sp. ASV31 | reverse complement strand
CCCCCCCCCCCCCCCCCCCCCCCCCCCCCCCCCCCCCCCCCCCCCCCCCCCCCCCCCCCCCCCCCCCCCCCCCCCCCCCCCCCCCCCCCCCCCCCCCCCCCCCCCCCCCCCCTTTTTTAATGATCCGCCGACCACCGAGATCTACACTGTTCGCATTTCGTCGGCAGCGTCAGATGTGTATAAGAGACAGACGGTGTACTGCGCGCCTGCAGCCAGCTGATTGGTCCAGGCGCATTCCAGCGTGCCGCCCTGCACGCCATCGGTGGCAGCCGGAGTACAGGTGCCGCCGCCGGTGACCGTGGGCGTGCCGATGAAGA
>NZ_JAELTK010000271.1:0-317 GCF_016428765.1 Delftia sp. ASV31 | reverse complement strand
CCCCCCCCCCCCCCCCCCCCCCCCCCCCCCCCCCCCCCCCCCCCCCCCCCCCCCCCCCCCCCCCCCCCCCCCCCCCCCCCCCCCCCCCCCCCCCCCCCCCCCCCCCCCCCCCCTCTTTAATGATCCGCCGACCACCGAGATCTACACTGTTCGCATTTCGTCGGCAGCGTCAGATGTGTATAAGAGACAGGCCCAGTGCCACGCGCCCGCTGCCGTCGCGCTGCACGATGGCGGCCACCGACACCAGCGCAAACGCATAGGAAGCCCGGTCGCGTACCTTGTGATAGATGTGCGTGCCGCCCAACGGCGGCGGCAGG
>NZ_JAELTK010000270.1:0-317 GCF_016428765.1 Delftia sp. ASV31 | reverse complement strand
CCCCCCCCCCCCCCCCCCCCCCCCCCCCCCCCCCCCCCCCCCCCCCCCCCCCCCCCCCCCCCCCCCCCCCCCCCCCCCCCCCCCCCCCCCCCCCCCCCCCCCCCCCCCCCCCCCTTTTAATGATCCGCCGACCACCGAGATCTACACTGTTCGCATTTCGTCGGCAGCGTCAGATGTGTATAAGAGACAGCTCTCGGGGCAGCTTTTGCGAACCCGGGCGCGCGGGTTCCTCCGATGGTGAAAGGCCAGGCAGCGGCGTATAAGTTGAAGCCACCCCATGCACGCGAAGGCCTGCCATGTCACACGCTTCCGCTCCC
>NZ_JAELTK010000269.1:0-317 GCF_016428765.1 Delftia sp. ASV31 | reverse complement strand
CCCCCCCCCCCCCCCCCCCCCCCCCCCCCCCCCCCCCCCCCCCCCCCCCCCCCCCCCCCCCCCCCCCCCCCCCCCCCCCCCCCCCCCCCCCCCCCCCCCCCCCCCCCCCCCCCTTTTTAATCATCCGGCGACCACCGAGATCTACACTGTTCGCATTTCGTCGGCAGCGTCAGATGTGTATAAGAGACAGGTCCAGCAGCGGCTGGCGCGCCAGCGCCCAGTCGGCGCTCATCAGGCCATGCTCGCGCTGCAGGCGCTGCACCAGGGCCACGGTCTGCGCATCGCCCTGCTCCAGCAGCGGCGGGAAGACATGCAAC
>NZ_JAELTK010000268.1:0-310 GCF_016428765.1 Delftia sp. ASV31 | reverse complement strand
CCCCCCCCCCCCCCCCCCCCCCCCCCCCCCCCCCCCCCCCCCCCCCCCCCCCCCCCCCCCCCCCCCCCCCCCCCCCCCCCCCCCCCCCCCCCCCCCCCCCCCCCCCCCCCCCCCCCCTTTTTAATGAGACGGCGACCACCGAGATCTACACTGTTCGCATTTCGTCGGCAGCGTCAGATGTGTATAAGAGACAGGGACTGCACGGAGCCCGGCGAGTGCGGCGATGGCGCCCGGTGCGGCGATGGCGCCCGGTGCGGCCGGCGCCTGCGCGTTGTGCAGCTGACTGAAGGCACTCTTGAACATGTCCACC
>NZ_JAELTK010000267.1:0-318 GCF_016428765.1 Delftia sp. ASV31 | reverse complement strand
CACCTTGCGCACCGTGGCGATGAGGTTGGCCATCATCACCTCGCGGTTGCGCATGGCGAACTTCTGTGCCCAGGACACGCCGCGCACATAGTCGCCAAAGTAGCGGGCCCCTTCCTCGAAATAGGCCCTGTCTCTTATACACATCTGACGCTGCCGACGAAATGCGAACAGTGTAGATCTCGGTGGTCGCGGGATCATTAAAAAGGGGGGGGGGGGGGGGGGGGGGGGGGGGGGGGGGGGGGGGGGGGGGGGGGGGGGGGGGGGGGGGGGGGGGGGGGGGGGGGGGGGGGGGGGGGGGGGGGGGGGGGGGGGGGGGGG
>NZ_JAELTK010000266.1:0-318 GCF_016428765.1 Delftia sp. ASV31 | reverse complement strand
CCCCCCCCCCCCCCCCCCCCCCCCCCCCCCCCCCCCCCCCCCCCCCCCCCCCCCCCCCCCCCCCCCCCCCCCCCCCCCCCCCCCCCCCCCCCCCCCCCCCCCCCCCCCCCCCCCTTTTTAATGATACCGCGACCACCGAGATCTACACTGTTCGCATTTCGTCGGCAGCGTCAGATGTGTATAAGAGACAGCTGCAGGCGTGGAGGCATCGCCCCTGCTGGTGCCGGCGACCGGCTTGCCGGCCGTCTTGCCCTCGGGTTTGAGGCCCTCGCCACCGATGGAGATCAGCGGCAGCCCGCCCGTCTTGTCGTTGCCCAT